>JAQZBV010000174.1 GCA_029237685.1 Cytophagaceae bacterium
TAAGCGGATCTAGGATAACACCTGATCCGCTTTTACAAGCGAAGATGGCATTTGTACCTGTTATTGCATTTGACTAAATTAGTTTGATTTATACTCCGGAAAGATATTTTATCACCATGTTTAAAAAACTGTCAACAGAAGAAATAAAAAAAGAAAATGAATCCAATGTACAGGATCTTCATAACAAACTAGTTATAGTAAGTTATTTGGAACCAATTGAGCTGTTTTTCACCGGAAATTCTTATTTTAAAGAACAAGCATTTTTGGATTTACAAGATTTAAAAGAAGCAAGAAAAGAGAATACAGTTGTAAAATCAGCCTGGAGAACACGTGATCTTATGTTGGAAAACATTCAGGAAGCAGAGATAAGTGAAATTCACAGTCTATTTGATTTAAAGTTTGCAGAAGCCCAAAGAGACAATGGCTTCAAAACCAAAAGCGCTTTCGCAAAGCATGAAATCAAATACATGCGCGGATTATATGCGAATTATTTTGGTTGGTTTCCCATTTTAGAGCAATGGATTGATTATTTAGAAGTAATAGCAACAAAAAACACTTGGGGAGTTGAAGATAATTCAAATGGCTACCCGGAGACTAAAGCACCTATTGAAATTGATAATAGAATCAATAGTAGCGCCTCTAAAGAAGAAATCATCAATCATTTTAAAGTTTTATTAAATTCTAATAATAAAAAACAACAAATTATAGAGGCTGATGATTTGGACTGCCTGCTGCAGGCGAATTTCATAGTATTCAACCTAAAAGCTAAAAAAATATTAACTCCACTATGTTCAAAGTGGGATATTGGATATTTGGTACATAGCTTTTATAATACACATATCAGTAATGGAGGTGCTACTGCGGATAAATACACTACTTTCTTGATTGAAAATTTTACGCAATTCCAAAATGATAGTCATGCAACTATAATAAAACAATGGTCCAAACGTCCGAAAAAATATGCTTTGGGTTAATTCGCTACGAATTTTATTACGACATTCATTACGACACCACGATAAGTGGTGTTTTTTTTTGCCTACTTCTTAATCTTGTCTCATCAACTACACGCTAGTGTATTTAGATGTTAAATCAATAAGGACAATTATGGAAACACAAACTAACCTACCCTTTCTTTCTTTCAATAAAACTATGGAAGCATTAGACTGCTCGCGTAGTTTCATGTATCAACTTATAGATGAGGGAAGATTAAAGCCCCGATACCTAAAGAGGAAACCTTATTTCATAATTGAAGAAATAATAGCAGCAATGGATACAAAAGAAGTTAACATTTAAATAATTCAGTATACAGAAATCAATATAGAATTTATGGCAATAGGATTAGAGAATTTCCCAAACATTACCCCTCCAGATAGCGATTTCCCAAGTGGGAGAATCAAAGACGATACCGGTATAAACGATGGTACTCCTGTAGATTTATTTACAAATGGAGATGTCCAGGAAACCTTTGCTAAGCTATTAAGGATGTCTTCTATAACTCCTAATGGTTTGCCAGATAGCGAGTATTCAGGACATCAGTATATCGAGGCACTAATCAATTTGATGAACACAACTGTTGGTTCAAACTTGGTGAAGGCTATTATTGGAACCTATACTCCAAATGATGTGATTATATTATGGGGTGTAAACATAACGCCGCCTCCAGTAGGATCAAGTGTAATTACTGATGGCGCAATATTTTACAATGATAAGATATATAGAGTACAAGGTGGAACAGTTGTAACGGCTTCAGATCAAACCTTAGTTTATAAAATTTCCACTTCTGGCAATCCTAATTTTGCATATCTAGCAGCTGGTCCATCAAACAGCGGTATTTCAAATTGGGATCAAGCAAAGCATATTGATCAGTACATTCCAAAGACAGATGGATTAGTCAAAATACGCACCAAAGTAGTTCCAATAGGGAATTGGAATATGAATTCTACGGATAACGTAAGCATAAATCATGGGGTATCAGATTTTACTAAAATTTTATCCTGTGCTGTTACTATCATAAATGATGCCGGTACGCTATTGTATACACCATACGATGCTGCATTCGGCGTTGGTGGTAATTTAGGTATTTCAAACATCAACCCGACCGATGTTACGATTTATAGAATCGATGGCTCAAGTGGTGGAATATTTGATAACTCTAATTTTCAAAATACTGGAATCAGTCGTGGGAATATATTGATACAATATATGGTTTAGGAAACTATTGTGGTCTTTTAAGCGATTACTTCTACCCCATAAGGATAGAGCTAGTTATTATTAAAAAAAAGGCAGTAACGTGTGAATCCGCTACTGCCTTAAATCCCAAACTGAAACCATGAAGCAAGGTAAAATCGCCATTGTTGCCAAGCAACTAAACTCTACTGTTTTTTTATTAGGAGATCTACAAAGATTTGATGGCATCAAATCTACACATCACTTTACTTGTGGTCCAAGAGACACATATTTAGAATTTACTCTTTATTCTAAAAGTGATGGCTCAAGATAAAAAATCATTCATACTATACGCCGATCTAATTCATACTATTGAGATGATGCCGGATGATAAAGCAGGGGTTTTACTTAAAACACTCTTTCGCTATGTCAATGATCAAAATCCAGTTGTTGATGATCTTGTAGTAAATCTAGTTTTTGAACCAATCAAAAGACAATTGAAACGCGATCTTGAAAAGTATGAAGACAAAAGGCTAAAAAATTCACAGAGCGGAAAAGCTGGTGGTTTAAAGAGCGGTGAAGCAGACGAAACAAAGTAAAGCAAACGCTTCAATCAAACGAAGCGGATGAAGCAAACGCTTCAAAAAGTGAAGCGAATGAAGCTGATAATGATAATGTAAATGATAATGATAATGATAATGTAAATGATAATGATAATGATAATGTAAATGATAATGTTGTAGAAAAAACGTCTGCGCCGACAACAACAACATCTTCTTCAGAAATAAAAAGACAAACTCCATCTGACTGGTTGAAAGAATTGAAACCAACCACATACGAGCTCAAATACAAAAATTTCGGTTTGCCGATCGAGAAAATCGGTGAAGAGTTGAAAAAATTCGATGATCATCATTTTGATACTCATTTTCAAGATGTAAACCATTGCCTAAATGTTTGGGGGAAATGGTGTTCAAAGGTTAAAGAAAAAGAGACAGAGGAACACGAGGCGAAAAATAGTCAATTCCAATCCGGACAACAAAAAGCGGTACCAGTTCATAAAATTTCCAAGGTAAAGAATGAAGACGCCCGCTAACGATAAAATTAGACCAGTCATTTCTGGAGGACATGTGCCGCCACAAGCACTTGATGCCGAAGAATGTGTTTTGGCTCAGATGCTTTTGGAAAAACATGCTGTATCGCATGTTTTATCAATCATCCCCTCTGAGCAAGCATTCTTCATTTATAGACACAGTCTGATTTTCCAAGCGATTAGAACTCTTTCAGAAAAAGGAGAGCCGGTCGATATCATCACAGTAACCGCTGAATTGAGATCATCAGGAAATTTGGAACATGCAGGTGGAGCTCATGGCATTACACTTCTATCAACCAAGGTAAATTCAGCAGTGAATATTGAATACCATTGTAGGATTGTATTGGAAGCATTCATCAAACGGGTGATCATCACAACATCACAAATAAACCTTGAATCCGCATACGATAGCAGAACTGATCCTTTCGAGATTTTGGTTAAGTGCCAGAATCAACTTGTCAAGTTGCAGGAAGTACTGCAGCGCAAAAAAGCTGTAACCGGGAAAGAACTCTTCAATATGACAATGAAGAAGATTAACGATGCAAAGGATAACCATTCTCATATCACCGGTATTCCTTCTGGATTGACTGATGTTGACACGATTACTGCTGGCTGGCAAGACTCTGATTTAATCATTTTGGCTGCGCGCCCAGGTATGGGTAAAACAACTGCTGCAATGAAATTTCTGCGGAATGCGGTTGTGATAGGGAAAAGGGCAGTTGGCTTCTTCAGCTTAGAAATGAGCAAAGAGCAGTTGATGACAAAGCTGATTGCCGCAGAAACAAAAATTTCAGCCGCGTCACTTAGGAAAGGTGATTTGCAAGAGCATGAATGGGCAACGATTCATCATAAATGCGGGTCGACAATATTCACTGATAATATTTTGATCGATGACAGTGCGATCACTTTACAGGAGATTCGAGCAAAAGCCATCACTATGGCGGCAAAAAACGGCGTCAGAATGATCATCGTGGATTACCTGCAATTGGTCCAAGCAGATATTAAAAAAGGCAATAGGGAGCAGGAGATCGCTTCAATATCAATTGGGTTGAAACGCCTCGCGAAGGAATTGAACATGCCTGTGATTGCATTATCTCAGCTTTCACGCCAGGTGGAAAACCGACCGGACAAACGTCCAATGCTTTCTGATCTGAGAGAATCAGGTTCGATTGAACAAGATGCCGACGTTGTTATTTTCCTCTATCGTCCGGAATACTACAAGATCACTGAAGCGGAAGACGGCACATCACTCGTCAATACGTGCGATGTAATATTTGCCAAACATCGAAACGGCGCATTGCTGACTGCAACAGTTGGTTGTGACATGATGCATTCTGACATGCATGATCTTCCAGATGGTCCGGAAGATATCACACCGTCGTCGGATAACTATAATCCATATCTAATCACTGACGAATGAAGAGCTCAGGCGGAAACAAGATATACCAGAACTGAGACTTTATCGCAATAGCCAATTTAAAAAAAGTAAAACCTAAACTTAATAATATGAAAAAGATCATCTACACAAACCAAGAAGAATTCAGTAAAAAAATTAGAGGGATAGAAAATGCAAAAGACGCATTTCAGAATTTATTGGATGAATTTCTAAGCCTTGATTTAGATATTCAAGTGAATAATTTAACGGATTTAGAAAGCCTGGCCAGAAAAGGCGAAGTATGGATCAAATCGAAAATCGAAGAAAGTCTTC
>JAQZBV010000065.1 GCA_029237685.1 Cytophagaceae bacterium
AAAGGCACTAAGGTTGAGATTTCTACTCTTGTGGGTAAGAAATTGGCTGAGAAAGCTGTTGCTGCCGGTATCAAAGATGTGGTTTTCGATCGTGGAGGTTATTTATACCACGGACGTATCAAAGCTTTGGCTGAAGGTGCAAGACAAGGTGGTCTTAATTTCTAATTAGCATTAACAAAGAGTTATGTCTCAAGTAAATATCAGATCGGTAAAAGCAAGCGAAATTGAACTTAAGGAGAAAGTAGTTGCCATCAACAGGGTAGCGAAAGTTGTTAAGGGAGGTAGAAGATTCAGTTTCTCTGCAATCGTAGTAGTAGGTGATGGTAATGGTGTAGTTGGATACGGACTAGGAAAAGCAAACGAAGTGACAGATGCTATCAGCAAAGCTGTTGACGACGCAAAGAAAAATTTGATCAAAGTACCAGTATTGAACGGAACTTTGCCTCATGAAATGATAGGAAAGTATAGCGGTGGTTTCGTTTACGTGAAACCAGCAGCGCCTGGTACTGGAGTAATTGCAGGTGGTGCAATGCGTGCAGTATTGGAAAGTGCAGGAGTAAAAGACGTTTTGGCGAAGTCAAAAGGTTCTTCTAACCCTCACAACGTGGTGAAAGCAACTTTCGATGCATTGATCAAAATGAGAGCTCCTCACCAAGTAGCTATGCAAAGACGCATCACATTGGCAAAAGTATTTAACGGTTAATAATCATCATGAGCAAGATTAAAATAACCCAGGTTAAGAGTGCAATTAAAAGACCAGCTGCTCAAAAAAGAGTATTGGAGTCTTTAGGTTTAGGTAAAATTCATCAAACTGTTGAGCACACGATCAATCCTCAAATTCAAGGTATGATCAACAAAGTGATTCACATGGTTGAGGTTGAAAAATAGTAGATATACTGAGCAATGAAATTAAATTCACTAAGACCAGCAAACGGGTCTACGCAATCAAGAAAGAGAGTAGGTAGAGGATCAGGTTCAGGAATGGGCGGTACTTCTACAAGAGGTCATAAAGGAGCTCAATCTAGATCAGGATATTCTTCTAAACCTGGTTTTGAAGGTGGTCAAATGCCTCTTTACAGACGAGTACCTAAATTCGGTTTTACTCCATTGAATAAAATTGAATTCAAGGCGATCAATCTTGATATTCTTTCAGCTCTTGTTGAGAAAACAAAAGCTACTGTTATTGATCCTGAGTTGTTATACAACAACGGGTTGATTGCCAAAAGAGATAAGGTTAAAGTATTGGGTAGAGGAGAGCTTAAAGGATTTAAAGGTGAAGTTAAAGCTCATGCTTTCTCTGAATCTGCGATTGAGGCGATTACTAAAGCCGGTGGCTCTACTTCTGTTATATAATTAGTGTAATGAAGAAGTTTTTTAGCACGATTAAGAATATTTTCTCGATAGAGGAATTGAGAATGAGAATCATCATGACATTATTGTTCCTGGTGGTATTCAGACTTGGTTCTTTTATTGTATTGCCAGGTATAGATCCTTCTACCATCAAATCAGACGGTACTAACGAAGGTCTATTAGGTATTATCAATGTATTCAGTGGCGGTGCGTTTAATAACGTTTCTGTGTTCGGATTAGGTATCATGCCTTACATCTCTGCCTCAATCGTTCTTCAACTTCTTACCTTTGCTGTTCCTCATTTCCAGAAACTACAAAAAGACGGAGAGTCAGGAAGAAAGAAAATCAACCAGTACACGCGTTTACTGACTATCGTGATCACATTGGCTCAGTCCATCGGTTACTTGGCAGCATTCGTTAAGCCTGAAAACATTTATCCAGGTATGGATGATGTGTTCATGAACTTCGTTCGTATCATTTCTCTAGTAGCTGGTACCATGTTCTGCATGTGGATGGGAGAAAGAATCACAGAAAAAGGTATCGGTAATGGTATCTCTATGTTGATCATGGTAGGTATCATTTCAAGACTTCCTGCTGCTATATTAATTGAAGTAGGAGACAAAAAATTACAAGGTGCATTGCCTTTATTGATTGAGTTCTTTGCTTTGTTTGCTGTTGTGATGGCTGTTGTAGCCTTGACGCAGGCCACACGAAGAATAGCCGTTCAATACGCGAAGCAAGTAGTAGGAAATAAAGTTTACGGTGGACAAAGGCAATATGTACCATTGAAATTGATAGGTGCTGGTGTAATGCCGATCATCTTCGCTCAATCGGTGATGTTTGTACCTGCTTTGATCACTCCGTTATTAGGTGATGGAAACGATTGGGCTCAATCCATCGGAGTTGCGTTTGCTGACTTTGCTTCTTGGCAATATAATGTAACATTTGCGACGTTGATCATTGTATTTACTTTCTTCTACACTGCAATTACAGTAAATCCTCAGCAAATGGCTGAAGACTTGAAAAGAAATGGTGGCTTTATCCCAGGGGTGAAACCAGGTCAGCAAACGTCTGAATACATTGACGATATCCTGACTAAAATCACTTTCCCAGGTGCGATATTCCTTGCTTTAGTAGCGGTATTGCCTGCTTTTGCAACTATGGCTGGTATTACCAGAGATTTTGCTTACTTCTTCGGTGGTACGTCCCTATTGATCATGATCGGTGTAGTTTTAGATACACTGCAACAAATAGAAAGTTATTTATTAATGCGTCATTACGAAGGGATGATGAAGTCTGGCCGCTTAAAAGGTCGTGCTGAATCTCCGGTAGCAGTATAAACGGATAAATCATAGAAGATGATTTATTACAAGACGGAAGAAGAAATTGACATCATTAAAGAAGGAGCTGATATCCTTGGCAGAGCACACGGTTTAATCGCCCAAGCCATCAAGCCAGGAATCAAAACCATCGAGTTGGATAAAATAGCATTTGATTTCATCACGGAATCAGGTGGTAAGCCTTCCTTCAAAGGTTACAACGGCTTTCCCAGTACGCTCTGTATATCGGTTAACGATCAGGTGGTACACGGTTTTCCAGGTAATTATGAATTGAAAGAAGGAGACATTATATCCGTAGACTGTGGTGTGTTTTGGAAAGGGTTCCATAGCGATAGTGCTTATACTTACCCGGTAGGCAAAGTGAGCGAAGAGGTTTCAAACTTGTTAAAAGCGACGAAGCAATCACTTTACCTGGGTATAGAAAACGCGATCGAAGGGAACAGAATAGGAGATATCAGTTTTGCCATCCAATCTTATGTAGAGGGCTTCGGTTACGGAGTGGTGAGAGAATTGGTCGGACACGGAGTAGGTAAAAAGCTACATGAAAAACCGGAAGTTCCTAATTATGGAAAAAGAGGAAGTGGACCTAAGCTAGTATCGGGAATGGTAATTGCCATTGAGCCGATGATCAACCTGGGTAAAAAGAATATCATTCAGGAAGACGATGGATGGACGATCCGCACCACTGATAGAAAACCTTCCGCTCATTTTGAGCATACGGTTTTGATCAGGAAGGACAAAGCGGAGATCCTGACAACATTTAAGTACATTGAAGAAATAGAGAATAGTAGGAACTAAACATGGCAAAACAAGCAA
Organism: Cytophagaceae bacterium; assembly: GCA_029237685.1. Classification (GTDB taxonomy): domain Bacteria; phylum Bacteroidota; class Bacteroidia; order Cytophagales; family Cytophagaceae; genus JACMQM01. Next base: position 3,507 of record JAQZBV010000065.1, read on the forward strand.
ACATTGAACAAGACGGTACTATAGTTGAAGCGCTGTCCAATGCTATGTTTAGAGTGGAGTTGGGAAATGGTCACACATTGATTGCAACCATTTCAGGCAAAATGAGAATGCACTATATCAAAATCTTACCTGGAGACAAAGTCCGTTTGGAAATGACTCCGTATGATTTGAGCAGAGGTAGAATAGTATACAGGTATAAATAGGTTACCAAAATGAAAGTTAAAACTTCCGTTAAGAAAAGAAGTGTAGACTGCAAGTTGATCAGACGCAACGGCAAACTATACGTTATTAACAAAAAGAACCCTAGGTTTAAACAAAGACAAGGTTAATTATTATGGCAAGGATTGCAGGTGTAGATATACCAGATCGTAAGCGTGGTGAAATCGCTTTGACCTACATATTTGGAATTGGTCGCCGTTCTGCTCAACAAATTTTGACAAAAGCAGGCGTCGATATCAATAAAGTAGTATCAGAGTGGAATGATGATGAATCTCAAGCGATTCGTACCATTATTTCTGGTGAGTTCAAGACAGAAGGTGTTTTGAAATCCGAAATACAATTGAGCATCAAACGTTTGATGGATATCGGTTGCTATAGAGGATTGAGACACAGAAAAGGATTGCCAGTTCGCGGTCAAAGAACTAAAAACAACAGCCGTACTCGTAAGGGTAAGAGAAAAACTGTTGCGAACAAGAAGAAAGTTACTAAGTAATAGATAAGGAATTCTGATATGGCTCAGCAACAAACATCCAAGAGAAAGGATAAAGCTAAGAAAAGAGTAGTGATCGTAGAATCGGTTGGACAAGTACACATCCAATCTACATTCAACAACATCATTATCTCTGTTACAAATAACAATGGTCAAGTAATTTCTTGGTCTTCTGCCGGTAAAATGGGGTTCAGAGGTTCTAAGAAAAACACTCCATATGCTGCACAGGTAGCGGCTCAAACTTGTGCTCAAGTAGCTTTTGATTTAGGCTTACGCAAAGTAGAAGTTTTTGTTAAAGGTCCTGGAGCAGGTAGAGAATCTGCTATTCGTACCATCCAAAATGTAGGTATTGAAGTATCTTTGATAAAAGACGTTACTCCTCTTCCGCACAACGGTTGCAGACCTCCTAAGCGTAGAAGAGTTTAATTAGCAGTTCGATTATTATTTACATCAAATAAAATACAGGGAAAATGGCTCGTTATACAGGTCCCAAAGTTAAAATTGGAAGAAAATTCAACCAACCAATCCTTGGTGAGAATAAAGCACTTCAAAAGAAGGCTTATCCTCCTGGGATGCACGGTAGAAATAGAAAAAGAAAAGCTTCTGAATATTCCGTTCAATTGAGCGAAAAACAGAAAGTAAAATACATCTATGGTGTATTAGAAAGACAATTCGCTAAGACATTCGATAGAGCTTCTCGTAAGCAAGGTATCACAGGTGAAAACTTGTTGAAATTCTTGGAAGCGCGTCTTGACAATACAGTATACAGACTAGGTGTTGCTACGACGCGTCGTGGTGCCAGACAACTAGTCCTTCACAAACACATCTTGGTAAACGGTGAGTTGGTTAACATCCCTTCTTATTCTTTGAAACCTGGTGACGTAGTTTCAGTTCGTGAAAAATCTAAAGCATTGGAAGTAATCGCTGACAGCTTGTCTGTACGTGGTGGAAAGAAATTCTCTTGGTTGGAGTGGGATACTGCTCAATTGACCGGTAAATTTGTTTCTTACCCTCAAAGAGATGAAATTCCTGAGCCAATTCAAGAACAACTAATTGTCGAATTGTACTCTAAATAGTAGAGTTTCTTAATCAGAATAATTTAACCCGGTTATATTATATGTCTATATTATCATTTCAAATGCCTGAAAAGGTGGTAATGGAAAAAGCAGATGACTTTCATGGTCTGTTTGAATTCAAACCACTTGAAAAAGGATATGGAGTAACAATAGGTAATGCTCTTAGAAGAATCTTATTGTCTTCTTTAGAAGGTTATGCTATCACCGGTATCAAAATTCCTGGTGTATTGCATGAGTTCTCTACAATCACTGGTGTGAAGGAAGATGTCACTGAAATCATCCTTAACTTGAAACAAGTACGTTTCAAAAAAATATCTGAAGTAAACGAAAGCAGAATCGTTGTAAACGTAAAGAAACAAGAGGTATTCACTGCCGGTGATATCGCGAAGTTCACTTCTGCTTATCAAATATTGAATCCTGATTTTGTGATCGCTAACCTGGATTCTTCTACCAACTTTGAGATTGAATTGTCAATCGAAAAAGGAAGAGGATACGTTCCGGCGGAAGAAAACAAGCCAACAGAACAAGTATTTGGATACATTCCGATTGATGCGATCTTTACGCCAATCAAAAACGTAAAGTTTAGCATTGAAAACACAAGGGTTGAGCAAAAAACAGATTACGAGAAATTGGTTCTTGAAATCTTGACAGACGGTTCTATTCATCCTGAAGATGCATTGAAAGGATCTGCAAACATCCTGATCAAACACTTCATGTTGTTCTCTGACCAAACGATGACGTTTGAATCAGTGAAAGCAGAAGAAGAGGAAACTGTAGATGAAGAATTCTTACACATGAGAAAGCTTCTTAAAACAAACCTTGCTGATCTTGATCTTTCAGTACGTGCTTACAACTGCTTAAAAGCAGCTGATATCAAAACATTAGGAGAACTTGCGGCTCTTGATATTTCAGACATGATGAAATTCAGAAACTTCGGTAAGAAGTCTTTGGCAGAATTGGAGCAATTGATTCAAGACAAAAACTTGTCTTTCGGAATGGATGTTTCAAGGTATAAAATTGATGAAGAATAACAGGAAATGAGACACGGTAAAAAAATAAATCATTTAGGCAGGACGTCATCTCACAGAAGAGCTCTACTTTCAAACATGGCTTCTTCTTTGATCGCCCACAAAAGAATCTCAACAACAGTTGCTAAAGCGAAAGCGCTTAGAAAATATGTTGAGCCTTTGCTTACGAAAGCAAAAACAGATTCTACGCACTCAAGAAGAGTTGTATTCTCTTACTTGCAAAACAAAGAATCCCTGAAGGAATTGTTCGGTGGTGTAGCGGAGAAAATCGCTACAAGACCGGGTGGTTACACACGTATCCTGAAAACAGGAAATCGTTTGGGTGATAACGCAGACATGTGCATCATTGAGTTGGTTGACTACAACGAAGGCTACTCAAAAGATGCTAAAGTAAAAGCTACGACAAGAAGAAGCCGTCGTACTACCGGTAAAAAAGACGAAACTGCTCCTGCAGCAGCTTCTGAAGCGTCTACTGAATCAGAAAAATCAGAATAAGCGACTTGCTACCGATTTACTTACTCACATTTGTACAGACTACAGATTTGTAACAGAAAAGGATTTGACTTTTGTCAAATCCTTTTTTTATTTTGCCAAAATATAAAATCATGAAATATACAGACAGAAAACCAGCTTACCTGATGTTAGAAGACGGCACAACCTTCAAAGGTATTGCCGTTGGAAAAATCGGAACTACCACCGGAGAAATCTGTTTCAATACTGGTATGACAGGTTACCAGGAGCTTTATACTGATCCGTCGTATTTCGGTCAAATCATTGTCAATACCAATAGCCACATCGGCAACTACGGCACAGTGGACCTGGATACCGAGTCTGACAGCATTAAATTCAGCGGATTGGTATGTCGTGGGTTTTCTTCTATGTATTCTAGAAAGGATGCTACAGACTCGTTGCAAGCCTATTTCGAAAAGAATGGTGTGGTAGGAATCAGTGAAGTGGATACGCGTGAGATTGTGCGACTGGTGCGTAACAAAGGCGCCATGAACGCAGTCATTTCTTCTGAAATTGAAGACATGGCTAAATTGAAAGAAATCGTATCTAAAGTGCCTTCCATGTCAGGACTAGAGCTATCCAGCAAAGTGAGTACAAAAGAAGCCTACTTCCTGGGTAATCCGGATGCGAAGAAAAAAGTAGCGGTATTGGATCTTGGCGTCAAACGAAACATCCTGACCAACTTCACAGAAAGAGATATTTACTGCAAAGTTTATCCGGGCGAGACGACGTTTGAAGAAATGCAAAAATGGAGCCCTGATGGCTACTTCATTTCTAATGGCCCTGGCGATCCTTCGGCTACTAAATATGCCATCGAGACGGTTAAGGATATCTTGAAAGCGGAGAAGCCGTTGTTCGGCATTTGCCTTGGACATCAAATCCTGGCGGAAGCAAACGGCATTTCTACCTACAAAATGCACAATGGGCACAGAGGATTAAATCATCCGGTAAAAAACCTGGTGACCGGCTTGTCTGAAATCACTTCTCAGAACCACGGATTCGCGGTAGACGCAAAAGAAGTAGAAAAAAATCCGAACGTGGAAATCACACACATTAACCTCAACGACAATACAGTAGAGGGTATTCGCATTAAAAATAAACCAGCGTTCTCCGTACAACATCATCCCGAAGCAGCACCAGGACCTCATGATTCTGCTTATTTGTTTGATGATTTTGTTAAATTGCTTTCTAAATAAAGACGTAACAACTAAAAATTTATAACATGAGTCTAATAGAACAAATTGTTGCCAGACAGATTTTTGATTCAAGAGGTAACCCAACAGTAGAAGTAGATGTGCACACTGAGAATGGCTTCATAGGCCGTGCTGCAGTTCCATCTGGCGCTTCTACAGGTACACACGAGGCGGTAGAATTGAGAGATGGTGACAAATCTGCCTACATGGGCAAAGGCGTATTGAAAGCAGTACACAATGTAAATGAAATCATAGGTCCTGAATTATTGGGTGCTTCTGTATTCGAACAAAACTTGTTGGACAAGATCATGATCGAATTAGATGGTACTTCTAACAAAGGCAAACTAGGAGCTAACGCTATCCTTGGTGTTTCTTTGGCTTTGGCTAAAGCAGCTGCGCAAGAAGCTAACGTTCCTTTGTACCGTTACATCGGTGGTGTGAGCGCTAACACTCTTCCTGTTCCAATGATGAACATCTTGAACGGTGGTAGCCATGCAGACAACTCTATCGATTTTCAGGAATTCATGATCATGCCGGTAGGTGCTGAGTCATTCACTCAAGCCATGAAAATGGGATCTGAAATTTTCCATAATCTTGCGAAAGTATTGAAGGCAAATAAAATGTCTACGAACGTAGGTGATGAAGGTGGATTCGCTCCAAACATCGCTTCTAACGAAGAGGCTCTTAAAATCGTAATCCAAGCGATCGAAGCGGCTGGTTTCAGACCGGGTGAAGACGTAATGATTGCATTTGATGCGGCTGCTTCTGAATTCTACGATGCAGATACCAAATTGTATCACTTGAAAAAATCTACAGGTGAAAAATTGACTTCTTCTCAAATGGCTAACTTCTGGGCTGACTTGGCGAAGCGTTACCCAATCGCTTCTATCGAAGACGGCATGGCGGAAGACGACTGGTCAGGTTGGAAAGAATTGACTAACCTAGTAGGTGATAAAGTTCAGTTAGTAGGTGACGATTTGTTCGTAACCAACGTGACTCGTTTGCAAGAAGGTATCGACAGAAAAATCGCTAACTCTATCTTGGTTAAAGTAAACCAAATCGGTTCATTGACTGAAACCATCAGCGCTGTATCTATGGCTCAAAGAGCGAACTACACGACTGTCATGAGTCACAGAAGCGGTGAAACAGAAGATAACACAATCGCTGATTTGGCTGTAGCATTAAACTGCGGACAAATTAAAACCGGTTCTTGTTCTCGTTCTGATCGTATGGCAAAATACAATCAGTTGTTGAGAATCGAAGAAGAATTGGGTGAGACAGCTTACTTCCCTGGTAAAAAATTCAGAAAGTAATAAGTTAGTTTTTATAAAATTGAAGAAGCCCTGCCATTTTGGTGGGGCTTTTTTATTAGAAGGTTTTGAGCAACAGTTTGAGCAAGAGCAAGAGTTGTAGTCGGTTGCTCTTGTCATCTTGCGTGAGGGATAGAAGCGGAAAGCCCACAGCGAGCCTTGTCTTTTTTATATGTTATTAAGATTGATCCGAGCGAGGACTTGCAGCGGATAGCCCGACCCGCAGGGGCACGCCCAAAGTCTTAACCTGTGGCCTTAATTAAATACGTAGAACCTCAACCATCCCAAAACCTTTCATCCCCTTCTACACTCATTAAATCCCCCTACTTACTCTCTTCCTTTTATCTAAATCCTATTAATTCTATCCCAATAAGCACCTGCTACCATTTACAATCCCACTGAAAATGCCTACCTTGTAAACCTAAATAACATGGTCATGTTGTCGAAAATTCCTCCATTCTTCAAAAGCTTCTACTTCCTGTTTGCACTGGGATTTTTGATCTGGATGACATTCTTTGACGCCAATGATTTTATCAATCAAGTCCGGATGAAAAAACAGCTCAACCGATTGGAAGAGGACACGCTGTATTACACCGAAAAGATTAAAGAAGTAAAAACGGAAAGGGAAGCGTTGTTGAGCAACAAGCAACAGCTGGAGAAATTTGCCCGCGAAAAATACCTGATGAAAAAACCTTCGGAGGATGTTTACATTCTCATTGAAGAAAAGTAAAAAGAAGTTGTAGATCAAGCTTAGTCATAAATGGGAATAAAGAAGTTGAGATGGGAAGACTTATCGCCGGAGCGTTGGGTGAAAGGCATATGGATCATGGCTGCTGCCGTGGCCTATCATGCCATTGTTTTTTCCTTATTGATAGAGGTCAATTTTTTAGGCTACTTCGGAAAGATGCCGAATTGGGGAGATCTTGAAAATCCTAAACACGAATTGGCTTCCGAAGTTTATTCTGCCGATGGCGTATTGTTAGGGAAGTATTATAGAGAGAATAGATCTCCGGTAAAATTCAGTGAAATATCACCCAACGTATTGAATGCACTGATCGTTACCGAAGACACCCGTTTTTATGATCACTCGGGTATTGATTTCAAAGGGTTCTTTGCCATCTTTTATTACTTGATCAAAGGAGATCAACGAGGCTCTAGCACCATTACACAACAACTCGCGAAGAATCTTTATAAAACCAGAGGTGATGACTTCAAAGGTTGGCTAGGATATATCCCGGGCGTATCGACCTTGTTAGCAAAGACCAAAGAATGGAAGCTTGCGATCAAGTTAGAACGTGCCTATACCAAAAATGAAATATTAACACTTTACCTCAACACGGTAGATTTTGGCAGTAACTCATTTGGTATTAAAGTAGCCTCTAAAACTTTTTTTGCCGGATCGCAAGACAGTCTTACGGTGCCGCAAGCCGCTCTGTTGGTAGGCATACTGCGTGCACCTACTTTGTACAGTCCGATATTGAATCCTAAGAATGCCATCAACCGGAGAAATGTAGTGCTTGATCTGATGTTGGAAAACGGAATCATTTCTCAAGTAGATCACGATAGCTATACGCAGAAACCACTGGGATTGAAATACAGTGTAGAAAACCACACACAAGGTATTGCTACTTATTTCAGAGGAGTATTGAGTCAGTTCCTGATTTCCTGGTGTAAAAAAACAGGGAGAGATTTGTATGGAGATGGCTTGAAAATATACACCACCATTGATTCCCGCATTCAAACACATGCGGAGGCAGCGATGGAGCAGCACATGAAAACGTTGCAGAAGAGGTTTTTCAAACATTGGGAAGGACATAATCCCTGGAGGTTTGAGAACAAAGAAGAGATTCCTGATTTTCTAAATGATGCGGCAGTGAAAACCGATCGTTATAAAAAACTACTGGAAAGATATCCGAAAAACAAAGATTCCATTTGGTATTTCATGAACAAACCGGTGGCCATGAAAGTGTTTTCGTGGGACGGTGAAAGAGATACGATACTTTCTCCGATGGATTCTATCAGTTATTACAAACACTTCTTACATACTGGTTTCATGACCATGGATCCTTACAGCGGTGAAATTAAATCATGGGTGGGAGGAATCAATTACAAGCATTTTAAATACGATCACGTGAAGCAGAGTGTACGTCAGCCGGGGTCTGCTTTCAAGCCTTTTGTTTACACGGCTGCTTTGGCCAATGGGTACAGCCCTTGTTTCTTAGTGCAGGATTCCCCTATTACTTTTGAGTACGAAGAGGAAGGTAAGAAAATGGTATGGACTCCCAAAAACGCTGACCGCGTATATACCTACGATTCACTAACCTTGCGCAGAGCGATGGCGAGATCCATCAATACCATTGCGGCGAAAGTCATGAACATGGTCGGCATTGCTGAAGTAGCAAAGTATGCGCACCGTGTAGGTATTGAAAGTCCATTAAATGAAATCCCTTCTCTGTGTTTAGGATCGAGTGATGTTTCTGTATTTGAAATGACCGGTTCTTACTGCACGTTTGTCAACAAAGGCATTTGGATAGAACCGCATTATGTGGCACGCATTGAAGACCACAACGGAAATGTGATCCAGGAATTTATTCCTGAAAGACGCGATGCCATTAGCGAAGAAGTGGCTTATGCCATGGTACATATGCTGCGCGGAGGAACGGAAGAAGGAGGTGGTACTTCTCAGGCCTTATTCCAATACAATGTGTTCAGAGGAAATGAAGTAGGAGGTAAAACAGGAACAACGTCTAATTATTCCGACGGCTGGTTCATGTGCATTACCAAAGGTTTAGTAGGCGGTATGTGGGTAGGTGGAGATGACAGAAGCATTCACTTCCGTACTTCGCAAACCGGTGAAGGATCTAAGACCGCATTGCCGATGTTTGGGATCTTTTTAGAAAAAGTATACCAGGATACTTCTTTGAGTGTAGAACGTGGTTATTTCAAAAAGCCCAAGAAAATGACCATTAATCTCAATTGCCCGCGCCGCCCGGAAAAGGAGCCAATTGATTCATTAGGCGAATTGGAAATGGGAGACGAAGAAGATTTTCTTGGAATACCGTTAGACAGCACTGCAAACCCTGAATAACATCTTTTAGACGGCTCATTTTTTACCCAATGAATAGCATTCATGAGTTTTTTCATCGTGATAGCTGTTCAAATGTGCTATACTACATCCATGGTGATCATTGCGGGTTGGTTTAAATCAATTATTGGATCATTTCCTCTCTTTTTCAGTTCAAATAGCTTTTTAGTGGGCACTCATTGGCTTTATTTGTAAATTTCAACTCATCAAACGGCCGTTTTTACCACCCGGAGAATTGAAACGAAGGCTAGGGTGCTAGTATTGGTTTGACAAAAAATGAAAGGATACTCTGCTTAGGAGATTAACCATTAATCCATCTCTTTCTTGCTCAACCGTCTTGGATACACGATTTTATTGATCAGGTGCATGGATTTATAGAAGAATAAGATAAAGGCCTTCATTACTTACTAATCATAGAATGGATTGGCTATCAAAGGAACATTTAGCCCCTTATTTAAAAACAAGGCTTATAAAAGCGTGGGGCTCTATTTATAGGCTTTGTAATTCAGGTTATACCTTGTAATTAAAGGGCGAAATTTTATTTTATGGATGATACTGGCGTTAATGATTCCTCTTCATCAAATTTTCAATATTTTTTTCAGGTAATTAACCCCTCAATAATCCTGTTTTTCCTGATCATTCTATTTTTAGTTATTAATAAAATCGACTGTTTTTTTTAACTGCTTTTATTATAATCACTACTTATTTATAAAAAGTGTCTTAATTTTTTATCCTATTTTTATTTTAGTGATACTTTTTATTCCTTTTTGTCATCAAAAGTTGCTCCGCTATGTTTTTTATCCAAAAGAAATGTTATAACACAAATTAATAAAGTGATATTTTTATTGCGGTCTATCTGTTGTGAGGTTAATATTTTTAATATTTTTTCAATAAAATCATATTTTTTTTATTCAATAGGCTTAAAATTTAACCTATTTTCGAATAAATATTCACAAAAGGTCTATTTTAGGTTGATATTTAAAGTTATTTTTTGGAATAATGTTTTTTAGTCCCAATCTTTGTCATGTTAGCTAACACTGATTTTGATCCATTTAAACAAACAGTAGCATTATGAAGAAGATTATTACTCTAACATTATTATACATCGCATTTGTGTCTGCAGCAAATGCTCAGGATTCTACTAAAACAGAAGAACCATCAAAATTCAATTTTTCTGGATATATAGATTCATACTATTTCTCCAACTTAAATAATCCAGCAACCCGCAATAACCTGGGTGCTTCAGGAACTGCCCGTGCATTTGATCAAAGATCAGGTACAATTGGGATTGGTTTAGTTCAGGCTAAAATGACTTATGCTCCTAGTGCTAAAACAGACGTAGTAGTAGATTTGACATTTGGTCCAAACGCTGATTTAGGTAACTATGGTAATGCCATCGGTCCATTGGGCGGAGGTTCTACTGCTTTAGCCATTAAACAGGCTTATTTCAACTGGAGACCATTCGAAAAATTGACCCTTACTGCCGGTCAGTTTGGTACTCACATCGGTTACGAAGTAATTGATGCTCCGGTAAACTACAACTACTCTCTTTCAAACTTGTTCAACAACGGTCCCTTCTACCACATTGGTGCAAAGGCTCAGTATGCCTTCAGTGATAAATTCTCTGTAATGGCAGGTGTGGTGAACAACATCGATGCCTTGTATGATAACAACCGTTCTAAAGGAGCTATTGCGCAAATCTTTGTGAGTCCGGTTGAAGGATGGAACATTTACTTGAACGGTATCTACACCAACGAAGCAAATCCTGACACCTCAGGTAATACTCCGCAAGCTGAATATGCATTGGGTGATTTGACCACAACTTTCCAGGTTACTGAAAAATGGTTAGTAGGATTGAACGCAGCCTATGGCTCTTCTAAAGGCAACTACCAAGGTGCTGGAGCGCCGGATACTTCTAAAACATGGGGTGGAGCTGCACTTTATACGAACTATGCCTTCTCTTCTAAGTTCAGCATCGGTGGTCGTTATGAAATCTTTGACAACACTTCTGGAGCAAGAGCTTTGCGTTTGGCACCAGACAATGGTATCGTGATGAACTCTGCAACAATTACAGCTACATTCACTACGGCAGATGGTCACTTGCTGATCAAACCTGAAGTACGTATGGATATGGCCAACAAAGAGTTCTTTGTGAATAGCGATTCACCTTCATTATATGACCAAAAATCGCAAACAACTGTTGGTCTAGCTTTAATCTATAAATACTAATACCCAATACCTTTTACAATTCAATTCAAACAAACAATTTTCTTAAACTCTAAATTAAATTTTATGCAAACTCAAAAACCCACATGGATTCCTTTACTCGTCCTTTTGGTTGTCGCTATTCTGGCATTGTTCGCTCCATCCGCGGGAGCTGGCCCTTCAGAAGGAATTAATTCCGGAGACACCGCCTGGATGATTGTAGCATCTGCTCTTGTTTTATTAATGACGCCAGGCTTGGCTTACTTTTATGGTGGTATGGTTAACCATAAAAACGTTATCTCAACCATGTTGCAATCTTTCATTGCCATGGGTGTGATTTCTGTAATCTGGATCATCTTCGGATTCAGCCTTGCTTTCGGTGATTCAATAGGCGGATGGATTGGTAATCCTACTACGTTCTTAATGTTCAATGGTGTAATGGATCATAAATTGTCATTAGGTTCTACAGACCAATTGGCTTTCACTATTCCATTTGCATTGTTTGCTTTCTTTCAAATGAAATTCGCCGTAATTACACCTGCTTTGATTTCAGGTTCTTTGGCTGAACGTATAAATTTCCGTGCATTTGTTTTGTTCATGGTGTTGTTCTGTGTGATCGTTTACGCTCCATTGGCTCACTGGACTTGGCATCCTGACGGTTTCTTCTTCAAATTGGGTGTCCTTGACTTCGCCGGTGGTACTGTCGTACACATGAGTGCAGGTTGGGCAGCTTTGGCTGGTGCCTTGTATTTGAAACGTCGTAAGTCTCACATTGAAGCAAACATCTTGCCTCCTGCAAACATCCCTTACGTATTGTTAGGTACTGCATTACTTTGGTTCGGTTGGTTCGGTTTCAACGCGGGTTCTGCTTGCGGTGCTGGTCCATTGGCTGTGTCTGCTTTCGCTGTAACACACATCGCGGCTGCTACTGCCGGTCTTTCATGGGTATTGTTTGACGTAACACGTGGTAAAAAAGTGTCTGCACTTGGTTTCTGTATCGGTGCTGTAGTAGGGCTTGTCGCTATTACTCCTGCTGCCGGTTTCGTATCTGTTCCTGTTTCTATCTTCATCGGTGCTGTTGCAGCTGTGGTTTCTAACATCGTTGCGCACTGGAGAGCTAGTTCTAAATTGGATGATACATTGGATGTATTCGCTTGCCACGGTGTTGGTGGTATGATGGGAATGTTGATGACAGGTATCTTCGCTTCTACCGCTGTAAATGGGGCAGTGGCTGAGCAAGGTTTGTTCTTCGGTGAAACTACATTGTTCTTGAAACACTTGTTTGCTTTGGTATTTGTTTCTGCCTTTGCTTTCATCCTTTCTTATGTATTGTTATTCGTTACCGATAAAATCATCCCTCTTCGTGTAAATGAAGAAGAAGAAAAATTAGGTTTGGATATTTCTCAGCACGACGAAGCGCTGGCTAATATCTAGGCCAAAAAGCTAGAGTTTATTTTTTTTATAACCTGTTGCAAGTTGCTTAGCGGAGACTTGTAGCAGGTTTTTTTCTTTTATCATTAGTCTCTAGTTATTAAGCCTTAATAAAAGCGGTATAACGAAACAGATTTAGCTCTTTTTATTGTTATGGGGAATTTCAACTGATTTACTATCTTAGTAATCTTTTATAGCCTCTAATCCGTTAAAATCAGTGGCAAATGCTAAAGCAGGCATTGCCAATCTTTACCCCAAACAATGAGCCCATGGAATATTTTATTTTTCTCTTATTAGTGGTCATCCTATTTATCATTGTCACCAACAACAGTGGTTTGTTAAAAAGCTTAGATGGTGTCGATAAGAAAATTGCAAAGCTGGAGAGCACTATTATCTCCTTGAAGAAGGAATTAGATAAATGGAAGCCAACAGATCTGACGGCTTACCAAAGGCCTCCTGAGGAAATAACAAACAAAGTCGTCGTCAAAGAAACTCCGATAGAACCGATCAAGGATGTCGTATTCAATCAGCCGGTAACACCTATTGTTAAGGTTTCGGATGCTAAATCAGGTGTTCCTACAGATGAACCCACAGCAGTGCCTGTACCTAAGCCGGTAGTTAAGCCTGTTGCGGCTAAACCTATTCCGAAACCTGCCGGGCCTACATTCTGGGAGCGTAATCCTGATTTGGAAAAATTCATCGGTGAAAACCTGATCAATAAAATAGGCATTGGGATTCTGGTGCTCGGCATAGGCTTCTTTGTGAAATTTGCCATAGATCAAAACTGGATCAATGAAATCGGTAGGGTGGCGATAGGTATCGCCTGCGGTGGTATTCTGATAGGATTGGCACATAAACTTAGAAAAACATTCAAGCCATTTAGTTCGGTACTTGTGGGCGGAGGATTAGCGGTATTTTACTTTACCATTGCTATCGCTTTTCAGGATTATCAGATTTTCTCGCAGACTGTTGCCTTCCTTCTCATGGTGGTGATTACGGCTTTCGCGATCGTACTTTCTATTGCCTATGATAGACAAGAACTGGCCGTCTTATCCATTATCGGCGGATTTGCTTCTCCCATGATGTTAAGCACAGGGGCGGGGAATTACATCGTACTGTTTTCTTACATCTTAATTTTGAATGTAGGAATGATTGTATTGGCTTATTTCAAAAGGTGGAACATTGTTAATATTGTCAGTTACGCCTTCACCATGTTGCTTTATGGGGCATGGTTAGGTACCAAGGTGCTGAATGGTGATGATCCTTATCCTCCATATGCCGGCGCATTAATTTTCGCTACCATATTTTATGTGGTGTTCTTTGTGATGAACATCATCAACAACCTAAAGGACAATCAGAAATTTGTCGCTTCTCAGATCATGATTTTGGTGAGTAATACCTTCGCTTACTATGCTGCGGGTATTCTCATCCTTAAAAACATAGAGGATGGTTTGTACCAGGGATTGTTTACCGCATTGATCGGAATATTCAATTTTATATTTGCCTATACACTTTACAAATCAAAAAAGGCAGACATGAATTTGATTTACCTGCTCATCGGTATGGTCCTCACATTCGTCAGTCTCGCGGCTCCTGTCCAACTGGAAGGTAATTACATTACCTTATTCTGGGCAACCGAAGCGGTGCTGTTGTTGTGGCTTTCTCAAAAGTCAGGCATTCAATTGATCAAAGTAAGTGCTGTAGTAGTTACCGCACTTATGCTCATTAGCCTGATCATGGATTGGTTTAATGTTTACGAATATTTCAATCCTGAAACAGATATCCTGTTTAACAAGGCTTTTGTAACGGGTGTGATTGCGATTTGCTCTGTGGGCTTCACGGTCTTTCTGCTGAAGAAAGAAAAAGAGAATATATTCTTGGAGGTGCCGGCTAGTGTGTACCGTGGTATATTGACCGTGGTAGGCATTGCGTTGGTGTACTGGGTGGGTTTGCTGGAACTGAATTATCAGTTAAACGGCAGATTGGATTCAGAAGGAGCAAGAATTATTTACATAGAACTTTACAATTTCATATTTGCATTAATCTTTATTCTTGTTTCGTTCAAACAAAAGAGTCGATTCTTCATGATTACTTCTTTTGTCTTTACCACGGCATGTCTTTTGGCTTATATGATATGTTACCAGTTCGCTGTGTTGTAAATGCGTGACGATTAACTTTTCGGTTCAGAACGTACTATTCATTATTTTGTACATTATGTATTGAGTGCTTTGTTGTTGGCGATGGTCGCATTGTGTGGCTTGCTATTGCATAAGTTTTATGCCATTACAACCCCTGTCTTCAAAACGTTTTTCTGGGTGAGTTCTGCAGTGGTACTATTCATACTCAGCACTGAATTGCAAAACACGTTGGTAACCGTTTTGTATAGTGGAGGAGATTGGCAAGAGATTAATGATTTAGAAGATCACATCTTCCAGATCGGTTATCCGATTCTGTGGGGACTTTGCTCTTTCTTAGTGATGTACATTGGAATGGCAAAAAAGATCAAGACGTATAGAATTATTTCCCTGGTCGTTTTTTCTGTTACTCTGCTCAAATTATTTATAGTCGATGTAACACGCATGTCAGAAGGTGGCAAGATAGCGGCATTCATTTCTTTGGGTGTCTTGTTGTTGATCATTTCCTTCATGTATCAAAAGTTGAAAAAAATCATTATAGAAGATGATAAGAAAATTAATTAAAATACTGTTCATCGGGCTTGTATGTATAAACGGTGTTTCTTTACAAGCGCAGGATTATAATTGGTCCGCTCCGCTGGATAGCGTGTCACAGGATGGATTTTACAAATTAATTCTGAAACCTGATGTTACGAGTAGGACAATGACGGAAAATTATGCTGATCTTAGAATTTATGATCAGCATAAAAAGGTGGTGCCCTATCTTTTGCAGGAAGAATGGAACAACGACAAGAAATGGTTTGAAGAATATTCTATTCTAACTAAAGAAATTAATCCCGAGCGTTCTACTAAACTTGTCATTCATAATCCGAAGAAAAACAGATTTCATTACGGACAATTATTCATTGAGTATGATGCACGATCAACAAGGTGTTGTCAGTGAAAAGAGAATAAATTTTCCATTGAGTAATTATGAATACTATAAGTTAGAAGTCAACGACTCTGCCAGTGCTCCGTTGAATATTTTAAAAGTAGGATATTATACAACAACTGTAGAAACGGCTAAGCAAATACAATTGCCGGTACCATCGATCCGTCAAGCGGATAGTTTGAAGAGTAAACAGACATTCGTTGAGTTTAACTTTAAATCTGATTTCCATATCAATACGCTTAGTTTTGCTATCGATGGACCTAAATTCTATAAGCGAAAAGCCGTATTGTATAAAGTGGAACGCAGGGCTAAAGGAAGCGTTCAATTAGCAGAGCAATTGTTTTTTAATTTACTCTCCGATAAGGAACAGGTTATTTCTATACCGGAAGTTTACGGTAAGAATTTTCTTGTAGTCATAGACAATGGGGATAATGAATCCTTGAATGTGACTTCCATTAAAGCCTTTCAAAGCACTCGTTATATAGTAGCCTATTTGAAAAAGGACAATCAGTATATACTGTCTTTAGGCAATAAGAAAGCAGAGCTCCCTTTGTATGATTTGGAAAGCTTCAGAGACAGTATTCCTGCTGTTCTTACTGAAGTGAAGCCACTTAAATTTGAGTTTGTAAGGAAAGAGCAAGTAAAAGCAGCAGTAAAAGAAGATTGGTTTAAAAGCAGAATCTGGATCTGGTCTGCATTAGCTATTGTGATTGGATTGTTAGGCTTGATTTCCTACAGGATGATCAAAGAGATGGATAAGAAGGAAAATGACTAAGAAGGATGGAGGCATCAACACATGAGAACAAGACTTTTGAAAAGGTCATATACACCGGTAAGGAAGTTAAAAACAAAGAATTTGAACAATGCACGTTTAAGGACTGCGATCTGTCAGATAGTTTGTTTCTAAACAATCGTTTTACCGAATGTGTTTTTATAGGATCTAATTTGTCGATGACAAAGCTTGCCGGTTCTTCATTGCGTGATGTGAGTTTTAAACAATGCAAACTGTTGGGCGTCAATTTTAGTGAGTGCGAAGATTTTTTGTTCAGTGTTTATTTTGAAAACTGTATCCTGGACTATGCGTCTTTCATGAAGAAGAAAATGACCAAAACAAAGTTTGTGAATACGTCTTTAAAGCAAGTGGCTTTTACAGGAGCTAATTTATCCAATGCTCTATTCGACAACACAGATCTGGCCGATGCTATTTTTAATGGAACAGATTTGAAGGACGCAGATTTCAGAACAGCTTACAATTATGCGATCGACCCGGAGTTAAATAACATTAAGAAAGCAAAATTTTCTTTGCATGGCGTCGTTGGCTTATTGACGAAATACGGTATTCGTATTGAATAAAAGTGGTCAGTGGACAGTTGTCAGATTAGCTATAAAAACAAAGGCCCTTGCTTGTAGCAGGGCCTTTGTTTTTTATAGCTAATTCTTTTGTGAATGATTGGTTGCTACTGATCACTGACAACTATCTACTGACTACTTTGTTCTATTTCAATTTCTCAAACACCAATTGCAAATCGTGAAATTTCTTGGATCCCGTTTTGGTTAAGCGAATCGTCAGTTCTTGCGTTGGTACAAACCAGGTCAGACTATTGTTTTCTTCCACCGCTTTCGTTTTGAACTTGGAAGAAAAATAGTTTTTCAGTTCTCGGTAATAAAGGCCTTGTCTGTATTCGTTTTCAGGGTAGATCACCACTTCTATTTTATTTAATTTTTTATTGGCGAATTGATAAGTGAAGTCAGCCGCTTCTACAGGGTCCAGTTGCGAAGAATAGGTGTAAGCAGCAGCACTGCTGTCTACTTTTTGCAACGTGCTGTTTTTGGATTTGATCAATTCGCTGTCCATTCCTAAGGAAAACCCACGGATTAATCCATTCTGATCCTGAATCAAAGTCTGAATGTTCTTGTCGTAATTGCTCAATTGAATGCCTAAGCTATCTGTTTGTTCAGGAATTTCCGTATCGGATGTTTCTTGCTGTACATCATCTGTTGAGCAGCTTACTGCGGTCAATAAAAAAACAAACAGGCAAATGTTTGAAATGGCGTACTTCATTTTATATCTAATTATTTGTTTTCTTTAATTGCTAATTGGCCGCAGGCTGCGTCAATGTCTTTGCCTCTGCTTTTGCGTACGTTGATCACGATGTCATTACTTTCAATGTATCGCTTGAAGGCATTCATTTTCGCTTCACTGGCGTTAAGGTAATTGGCTTCCTGTATAGGATTGTATTCAATTATGATATCGAGCTTGTTGGTCTCATTAATCGGCATGATGTCATTGCGCTTCAAATCATTAGCCGCATGTAAAGATAAGGCAAGGTTAAACTTTACTTTATCATCGCCCAGTTTTTCAATCATTTTCGCAATGCCCGCAGTCGAAACGGTAATGCGTTTGCTGGAAATGTTTAATCCATGAGGAGCAGAAATCAAGTCAACGCCTTTGATTACATTGGCATAATTGAGCAGTGGTTCACCCATACCCATGAACACAATATTCGTTAGGGGAGTATTATAATGCTCTTCCGCCAGTTGCTTGATGAGTACCACTTGATCGTAAATTTCAGCCGGATCTAAGTTGCGCTTACGCGCCATGTATCCTGTCGCACAGAACTTACAGGTAAGCGAACAGCCTACTTGCGAAGAAACACAAGCCGTCATGCGATCATCTGCAGGGATTAGTACGCCTTCAATCAGGTTGCCGTCAAATAATCGGAAACCACATTTGATCGTACCGTCTGCACTCACTTGTTTGCTATCGATCGTGACCGGCCTGAATTCATAGTGTTCAGACAAAAGCGTGCGTGTAGTCAAAGAAATATTCGTCATCTGATCAAAAGAAGTGACCGAGCGTTTCCAAATCCACTCGTACACTTGTTTTGCCCGGAATGCCTTTTCCCCAATAGAAACAAAAATTTCTTCCAATTGTGGGAGTGAGAAGGACCGTATATCTTTTTTCGTGCTATTCATTGTGTTTACAAAAATACGAAATAATGTCCCGTGATCTCTGTTCCTCTTTGTATTTCTTATACATAGCGTAAGTCGCAATTGCAAATGATCAATTAATTCCCCAATTCGTTCCCCAAATGATTTTTCACTTACTACTTAATGGATCCAGAGAAGAAAAGTTGAAATCTTCATTTTTTAAAGACAATTTGACATCTAGTTGATGGTTTGATTCGATTATCAAGACACTTTGTCCTGATAATAGTCATTTTATTGATTGGACGATAATTTGTAACTAGGGTTTGAGGAGGAAAAATAGACTATGAATTTTAATAATTATACAGTAAAAGCTCAGGAAGCTGTTCAGAAAGCCACCGAAATTGCAGGTGTCAACGGACAGTTGGGTGTTGAGTCAGGACACATTCTTAAAGGCTTGATAGAAGCGGACGAGAGCGTGTCGGGATTTCTGTTTAGGAAATTGAATATCAACAAGAATGTTTTGCAGACCAAGCTGGAGGAATTGATTCAATCGTATCCGAAAGCAAGCGGGGGAAGTCCTTACTTAACCAATGATGCCAATCAGGTTTTTAACAAAGCCTTATCATCCATCAAACAATTTGGTGATGAGTATGTCGCCATAGAACATTTAT
Source organism: Cytophagaceae bacterium (assembly GCA_029237685.1). GTDB lineage: Bacteria > Bacteroidota > Bacteroidia > Cytophagales > Cytophagaceae > JACMQM01. Next base: position 22,722 of record JAQZBV010000065.1, read on the forward strand.
GGTTAGGCGTTTTAGGTGGAAAAGATAAAGCTGCAAACCTTTTGAAAGACGCCGGTTTCAACGAAAAAGATTTGAAAGCGGCGATACAAGAGTTGCGTGGAGGAAGTAAAGTAACGGATCAACATGCAGAGGGGAATTACCGTTCATTGGAGAAATATTCCATCAACTTAAATAAACTCGCACGTGCCGGCAAAATTGATCCGGTGATTGGTCGTGACGAAGAGATACGTCGATTGCTTCAAATTTTAGCGCGGCGTACCAAAAACAATCCGATCCTTTTAGGAGAACCTGGTGTTGGTAAAACCGCTATTGTAGAGGGTTTGGCGCAGCGTATCGTGTCAGGTGACGTACCTGAAAACTTAAAATCAAAAACCCTGGTATCGCTGGACATGGGTTTGTTGGTGGCCGGCGCGAAGTATAAAGGTGAGTTTGAAGAGCGTCTGAAAGCAGTAATCAAAGAAGTAACAGATTCAGACGGAGAGATCATTTTATTCATTGATGAGATCCATACTTTGATTGGTGCAGGAGGAGGAGAAGGAGCCATGGATGCGGCCAACTTGCTGAAACCTGCATTGGCCCGTGGTGAATTGCATGCCATCGGTGCAACTACTTTAAAAGAGTATCAAAAATACATTGAAAAAGACAAAGCCCTGGAACGCCGGTTCCAGGCAGTGACTGTTGACGAGCCAAGTATTCAGGATGCCATTTCTATCTTGCGTGGGATCAAAGAAAAATATGAATTGCACCATGGGGTGCGCATTAAAGACGACGCGATCATTGCCTCAGTAGAACTATCGAGTCGCTATATCTCTGATCGGTTCTTGCCGGATAAAGCCATAGACTTGATGGACGAAGCCGCATCAAAACTCCGTATGGAAATCGATTCGGTGCCCGAAGAACTGGATGAAGCACAGCGTAAACGCTTGCAGTTGGAAATTGAACGAGAAGCGATTCGTCGCGAAAAAGACAAAGACAAGGAAGTTGTTTTGTCAAAAGAAATCGCTGAGTTGACGGAGAAAGTAAACGAGTTGCAAGCCCAATGGCAAAATGAAAAATCGGTCATTCAAGGCATACAAAAAGCGAAAGAACAACTGGAACAATTGAAACTGGAAGCCGACCAGGCGGAGCGTGCTGGGGATTATGGCAAAGTGGCTGAGATCCGCTACGGTCGTATGAAAGAAGCGGAAGAGCAATTGGAGAAAATGAAAGTTCAGTTCTCCGATATGCAAGGCGGAGGCACGATGTTGAAAGAAGAAGTTTCTTCAGAAGACATTGCGGAAGTCGTGGCAAAATGGACAGGTATTCCAGTATCTAAAATGTTACAAAGCGAGCGCGATAAACTGCTGTTCTTAGAAGAAGAATTGGGTAAACGTGTTGCCGGACAGGAAGAAGGAATCCAAGCTATAGCCGATGCCGTACGCAGAAGCAGAGCGGGATTGCAGGACCCTAAGCGTCCGATCGGGTCCTTTATATTTCTGGGAACAACCGGTGTCGGTAAAACAGAATTAGCGAAAGCGCTGGCCGAATTCTTATTCAATGATGACAGTGCCATGGTCAGGATAGACATGTCCGAATACCAGGAGAAACACGCCGTCAGCCGGTTGATCGGTGCGCCTCCGGGATATGTGGGTTACGATGAAGGAGGGCAATTGACGGAAGCTGTGCGTCGTAAACCTTATTCTGTGATCTTATTGGATGAGATTGAAAAAGCGCATCCGGATGTCTTCAACATCTTGTTGCAAGTGTTGGATGACGGGCGCTTGACCGACAACAAGGGACGTGTAGCCAATTTCAAAAACACCATCATCATCATGACTTCGAACGCCGGAGCGCATGTGATTCAGGAGAACTTTGCCAACCTGCACTCAGGAAATGAGGAGGAAATCATAGAAAAGACCAAAGAGCAAGTGACTTTATTGCTTCGTCAAACCATTCGTCCGGAGTTCTTGAACCGCATCGATGAGATCGTGATGTTCAAACCGCTTAGCGCGAAAGAAATTCGCAAGATCGTGGACATCCAGTTTAAGATCATTCAGAAAAGGCTGGAGGAAAGCGGTGTCAAGATTGAAGCAGCGGAAAATGCCCTGGATAAATTGGCCTATTTGGGATACGATCCTCAGTTTGGCGCCAGACCATTGAAAAGGGTCATGCAACGGGAAATTCTTAATGAATTGTCAAAGGAGATTTTGTCTGGTAAAGTCAAGAAAGACAGCTTAATCGGGCTTTCTCTGGACAAAGAGGGGAACTTCCAGTTCATTAATCTCGATGAAGTACAATTGTCATAAAATATGACAAAGAAGTTTTCATTGATAAATAGCCTGACAAGGGCTGAAAACCTATGCCAGTTTGTCACAAACAGGCCTACTGGCATAGTCATTGTAAAAGGGTAACAGGATTAAAAAAAGAAAAATAATACAATTATGGGCAAAATTATAGGCATAGACTTAGGAACAACTAACTCATGCGTGTCTGTGATGGAAGGTAACGAACCCGTTGTCATTCCTAACAGTGAAGGTAAAAGGACGACTCCGTCCATCGTAGCGTTCTTGGAAAACGGAGAGCGTAAAGTCGGTGATCCTGCAAAACGTCAGGCCATTACTAACCCTACGAACACGGTCTCTTCTATCAAACGTTTCATGGGAAAAAAATTCTCTAAAGTTGGAAGCGAAGAAGGTCGTATATCTTACAAAGTAGAAGGCGGAAGCAACGATACGCCAAGAGTTCGCATCGGTGACCGTTTATATACACCTCAAGAAATTTCAGCGATGATCCTTCAAAAAATGAAGACAACGGCTGAAGATTACTTGGGGCATGAAGTAAAAGAAGCGGTCATTACAGTACCTGCTTATTTCAACGATGCAGAAAGACAAGCAACGAAAGAAGCGGGTCAGATTGCTGGTTTGGATGTTAAACGTATCATCAACGAGCCTACAGCAGCAGCTTTGGCTTATGGACTAGATAAAAAAGGTCAGGATTCAGTGATCGCTGTTTTTGACTTGGGTGGTGGTACTTTCGACGTATCAATCCTGGAATTAGGTGATGGTGTATTCGAAGTAAAATCTACCAATGGTGATGTACACTTGGGTGGTGATGACTTTGATGAAGTAATCATTGGTTGGTTAGCAGATGAATTTAAGAACGACGAAGGCATTGACTTGCGTAAAGATCCTATGGCTCTTCAACGTTTGAAAGAAGCAGCTGAAAAAGCGAAGATCGAATTATCCAGCACCGCTTCATCTGAAATCAACTTGCCATACATCATGCCAGTGAACGGTATTCCGAAACACTTGGTAAGAACATTGAGCAGATCTAAATTCGAACAATTATCTGATTCATTGATCCAACGTACATTGGAGCCTTGTCGTCAGGCATTGAAAGATGCAGGTTTGAATGTGAGCCAAATCAATGAAGTAATCTTAGTAGGAGGTTCTACCCGTATTCCTAAAGTACAGGAAGAAGTTGAAAAATTCTTCGGTAAAAAACCTTCCAAAGGCGTTAACCCAGATGAAGTAGTAGCTGTAGGTGCTGCCATCCAAGGTGGTGTATTGACAGGTGAAGTGAAAGATGTATTGTTATTGGATGTTATTCCATTGGCATTGGGTATCGAAACAATGGGTGGTGTATTCACTAAATTGATCGAAGCCAACACAACGATTCCTTCTAAAAAATCAGAAGTATTCTCTACCGCTTCAGATCAACAACCTTCTGTTGAGATTCACGTCTTGCAAGGTGAAAGATCAATGGCTAAGGATAACCGTACCATCGGACGTTTCCACTTAGACGGTATTCCTCCTGCACCAAGAGGTGTCCCTCAAGTAGAAGTGACATTCGACGTAGATGCTAACGGTATCTTGAATGTTTCTGCAAAAGATAAAGGAACAGGTAAGGAACAAAAAATCCGCATCGAAGCTTCTTCAGGTTTAACTCCGGAAGACATCGAGCGCATGAAAAACGAAGCGAAAGCAAACGAGTCTGCAGATAAAGCGGAACGCGATAAAGTGGAGAAAATCAACCAGGCTGACTCATTGATTTTCCAAACGGAAAAACAACTGAGCGAGTACGGAGATAAGTTGACAGAAGGCAACAAATCTGCTATCGAAGGTGCATTGAAAGACCTTAAGGCTGCTTTTGAAGCCAAAGACATCAATGCGATCGACAGTGCCATGGCTGCGTTGAACACCGCATGGGAACATGCTTCTCAGGAAATGTACGCGCAACAGCCGCAAGGTGGTGGTGCTCCTGGAGCAGAGGCTTCATCTGATAAAGACAGCGTAACGGATGTAGATTACGAAGAAGTACAAGGCGACAAAAAATAATCGTCTTAACATACAATTGAATTAGCACAGCAGGATATTTTCTTGCTGTGCTTTTTTTATTATATTAAGTCATCAACCAAACCGCTTTTGTATGAGAAAAATAACACTGGGAGTACTACTCCTTATCAGTACTGTACTTATTGCTTCTTTTACTTTCAATCATTCTTCTGAGGACCAAATTGTGGGAGAATGGCTAACAGGAAATCAAAAAGCGAAAATTAAGATCTTTAAGAAAAACGATCGGTACTACGGAGCGATCAATTGGCTGAAGGAACCATTAAAAGATGGTAAGCCTAAAACAGATACTAACAATCCTGATGCTGCAAAAAGGAGCCAACCGATTATGGGATTGCTCTTGCTAACGGCTTTTAAGTACGATGGTGATGATGAGTGGGAAGACGGGCACATCTACGATCCGGAAGAAGGCAAAACATATTCCTGCAATTTAACTTTGAAGGATAATGGTAAAACTTTGCACGTTAGAGGATATATTGGCATTTCATTGATTGGCCGCACAGACGTGTGGACTCGTGTCGATAAGTAAGGTTGGCTTTAGTTCAGGAGTAGAGCTAGTTGTCAAATCTCAATTTCCAATCCTCAAATCCCAATAAATTCCTACAAAGAAGTTCCAACAGTTTTAGATTTTGGAATTGGAGTTTTATTTGAAATTTGTCTTTTGGGATCAATATTAAACAATAGCAGCAAGATTAAGTTTTTAATAGCGTGAAGAAAATATTAGTTGACTTAGGTAAGTTAAAAGACTTGAACTCTGGATTGGGGCAGGTGTCATTAAACTTTGGGCATGAACTGTCCCGTGAATCGAGGTCAACGAATTTATCTTTGCATTTTTTGGTGCCGAGAAGTTTTGTCGGTGAATTCGAAGAAACAAATATCCATTACGTCAATTTATCCCTGATTCGTCGGTGGTTTCCTGCATTGAATAATGAGTATGCTTTGTGGCACGCTGTTCATCAGGACTCCGGTTATATGCCTCCTGCTGGTACTCCTTATTTGTTGACTATTCATGACCTCAATTTTATGTACGAGAAGTCAAAGGAAAAGGCAAATAAGCGACGAGCTTTGCTGCAGCGTAAGATAGATAGGGCGTTGCATGTTACCTTCATCTCACAATTTGCAAAAAATGAAGCCTTGAAATTTGTGGATCTAAAAGGCAAAACCAGTAGTATCATATACAATGGCGTTAAGACACCCAGTAAGAAAAAAATGAGGAAACCCTCCTGGATTCCTTCCAGAGATTTTTTGTTTGCCATCGGTGTAGTAAGACCTAAAAAGAATTTTCATGTGCTGGTAGAGATGATGAGCAGACCTGAATTGGCTGATTATTCATTAGTCATTGCAGGCAATGACGACCATACGTATGCCAGAGAAATTATGGAAGCTATCGCCTTGCATAACCTGGAAGATCGGGTGGTGCTGACAGGTAGTATAGAAGAGGAAGAGAAAAATTATTTTTACCATCATTGTTCTGCATTTGTTTTTCCTTCCTTGTATGAAGGCTTTGGATTACCTGTCATTGAAGCCATGTTATGTGGCAAACCCGTATTCTCTTCAAACCATACCAGTTTGCCTGAGATCGGCGGAGATAAAGCATTTTACTGGAATTCTTTTGAACCCACTCACATGGCTGAGGTCTTTGCTCGAGGAATGGCGACATACCATAAAAATCCACAGACTTTTGAAAAAGAGTTAAAGGAATATGCTTCCCGTTTTTCTTGGAAAACGAATACAATGGCTTATGTGCGCTTGTATGAGTCTATTGTTTACAGTCGTTAAGCAACAATAAAAAAGGCATCAAACAAAATGTTCAATGCCTTCTATTCTTTTATTATTTCTGTTAATAATTTCTATTGTCGTTCGGATCATGACCCGCACCCGGCCATTTTTTCTTCGGTGCGTTAGAACTTGGACGAGCGCTATTGCTTGATTTGCTTGAAGCTGGACGAGAAGAACTTGATCTGCTGTCCGAAGCCGGACGTGAAGTGTTTCCTGATCCGCCAGATGATGGGCGTGGAGCACTTGCCTGACCACCTTCTTTAGCTGTACGGCTTCCACTGCCGGAATTACCTTTCGGTTTATTGCGTGAAGAGGAACCTGGCTTTGATTGTTTAGGACGAAGCGCATGCTGTGTTTGAGCTTTCAGTTCAGGTCTATCGTTGGTCATCGGGAAAGGATGATCTTCCACTACCGGTATTTTTTTGCCAATTAGTTTTTCAATGTCGCGTAAAAACTCTTTTTCCTCTGCATCGCAAAAAGAAAAGGAAGTCCCTTTTGCGCCTGCTCTACCACTTCTGCCGATACGGTGTACATAAGTTTCAGAGATGTTAGGGATTTCAAAATTGATGACGTGCGTCAAATCATCGATGTCAATGCCTCTGGAAGCGATGTCGGTAGCAACAAGGATGCGTGTCGTTCTGTTCTTGAAATTTTGCAAAGCCGTTTGTCTGGCCGATTGTGATTTATTACCATGTATCGCTTCTGCCATGATGTTTTTGGAGAGCAAATATTTGGTCACTTTGTTGGCGCCATGTTTGGTTCGTGTAAACACCAAAGCCGTACCAATCGCTTTGTCAGCGAGTACATGAGACAACAAAGAGTTTTTGTTTTTTTGATCCACCATGTACACAAATTGCTTAATGGTTTCTGCTGTAGAGGAAACCGGTGTCACCGATACAGACGCCGGATTATTCAAAATGGTTTCAGCAAGCTTTACGATGGTCGGAGCCATGGTAGCGGAGAAAAACAACGATTGTCTTCTAGACGGAATAATCGCCAATAGTTTTTTTACATCGTGAATAAAACCCATGTCCAACATACGGTCCGCTTCATCGAGTACAAAGATTTCAATGCTGTTCAGATGAACAAATTTTTGTTGAATCAAATCCAACAAACGTCCGGGAGTAGCGATCAAAATATCAACGCCGGCTTTTAATGCATCGGTTTGCGCTTTTTGAGATACACCGCCAAAGACCACCGTATTTTTTAGGCCGGTATTTATACCGTAGGCATTGAAACTTTCGCTGATTTGTATAGCCAGTTCTCTTGTTGGCGTTACGATAAGCGCTTTGATGGGCCTTTTAAGATTTCTATCGGTGCTTTTTTTAGCATGCAATAATTGCAAAATGGGAATGGCAAAGGCAGCTGTTTTTCCTGTACCGGTTTGTGCACATCCTAAGAGGTCTTTACCTTTAAGGATAAAAGGAATAGCCTGCTCTTGGATGGGTGTTGGTTGGGAATATCCTTCTGCTCTTAAAGCATCAAGAATAGGAGGGATTAGATTTAATTCTTTAAATAACATGTAGTAGATTAAAATGGCTTGAAATGATGATCAAACCGTCTTCAAAGGTAGAACAATTGAAGGGATATCTTTCTATCATGTAATGAATTATAATAAGCTAAACCGATAAAGTACAAACAGCCCTAAAAGCGCTATTTTAAGGTTGAAAAGGTTAGTTTTCTGGTACCCATTCTTCTATATAATCCGGGCTTTTAGGAATTTTATTGAGTTGAAGAATAAGTTCATGCGGAATGCCTGCAATCTTTCGTTTGACTGTATCAATCCAGGCGCCGTCCACATTGATTTCAGCGGCTTTCACGCCGTCGCTGCGGTAGATTTCATGTTTGTAGGACCAGCGTGATCCGTCTTGTCTCATTTTGGTTAAGGCACAAGTAACGCGCACCGTATCGTTTAATTTTACTTCCTTCAGGTAAATTAATTCTTCTCTGAAAAGAACAGGACCTAAATGGTATTGGTGAAAGAGCGATATCCCAAATCCTAATTTTTCTAATAAGTTTAATCGGGCTTGCGCTCCAAAGTCCGCATAGGCAGAGTGACGTAGGTGCATGTTGGCATCGATCTGTGACCACAATACTTGGCCTTCGTAAAATATATTTTCCATGTGTACTTTTTTTTAGCTGATAGCCACAATTTAAGAATAATGGAATTACTTCGATCATTTTAAGTAAAAATGAGTGAAAGAGTATATGTTTTTAGCTTAAGGAAGATGCTATATATTGCTTGAACAGAAGAATTTGCGTGAGGGATTGAGCGGAAAGCCCACAGCGAGCCACTATATTTCTTGAAAGCGTTACCATATCCCGAGCGAGGACTTGAAGCGAAAGCCCGACCCGGAGGGGCACGCCCTAATTATCAACCGCATGAAATAGAAGCTTCTATAGACTAATCCTACCCTGAAAAATATCCCCTAAATGTTCATAATTACAGCTTTCACATCCCTTATTTTTCTTATCTTTACGTCTCATTTCCATTCATCCGATGGCCATTATATTCGCTCGTAACAAAAACAATCAGATCTATGCCATCCAGGCGGATCAGGAGCTATCCGCTTCAGCTATTTCTAAACTAGAATGGTTGCTTGATGGCACCTTCTTGCCTGATCAAACCTTATCCGGTTTTTACAAAGGTCCCCGTCGTGAAATGATTACTCCATGGAGTACGAATGCGGTGGAGATCACGCAGAACATGGACCTGAAAGGAATTCAGCGCATCGAAGCGTTTGATGCGGTAGCATCGAAAGACGTATACCATGACAACATGCTGGAAGTGATTTACGAGGTATTGGATCAAAATATCTTTCATATCAAAGCACAGCCGGAAGCTATCCGCTCCATTGATGACATCCGTCAATACAACCAGCAGGAAGGACTCGCGCTAAGTGAAGTCGAGATCACCTACCTGGACGATGTATCTAAACGCATCGGTCGTAAGCTCACCGACAGTGAAGTATTTGGCTTTTCACAAGTCAATTCGGAACACTGTCGCCATAAAATATTCAACGGCCAGTTTATCATAGATGGAGAGGAAAAAGAACTTTCTCTATTCAAAATGATCCGTCAGACTTCTGAGGAGAATCCCAATAGAATTGTTTCTGCCTATAAAGATAATGTATCCTTTACCAAAGGGCCGCTGATTGAACAATTTGCTCCTGCACGCCAGGATCAGGCGGACTTCTTTAAGACTAGCACAGTGGCTTCCGTATTATCATTGAAAGCGGAGACCCATAATTTCCCAACTACAGTTGAGCCGTTCAATGGAGCCGCAACAGGAGCCGGCGGAGAAATTCGTGACCGTATCGCAGGTGGTGTAGGTTCTGCTCCATTGGCTGGTACCGCGGTTTACATGACTTCTTATTCCCGTTTGGAAAAAGACAGAGCATGGGAAAACGGTATGGAGGAACGTTCATGGTTGTATCAAACACCGATGGACATTTTAATCAAAGCCTCTAACGGTGCTTCGGATTTTGGAAATAAATTTGGACAGCCTTTGATCAACGGTTCTGTCTTGACCTTCGAACACCAGGAAGCAGAGAAACGCTATGGTTTTGATAAAGTCATCATGCTGGCTGGTGGTGTAGGCTATGGTTTGCTAAACGATGCGCAAAAACGCGAGCCTGTAAAAGGCGATAAAATTATAGTGATGGGTGGTGACAACTACCGCATCGGAATGGGTGGTTCTGCGGTATCTTCAGTAGACACCGGTCAGTTTAAAAGCAACATAGAATTGAATGCCATTCAGCGTTCCAATCCGGAAATGCAGAAGCGCGTATTCAATGTGATCCGTGCGTTGATGGAAACTCAGTCCAATCCTATCGTGTCTATACACGATCACGGAGCAGGTGGGCACTTGAATTGTCTTTCAGAATTGGTAGAAGCAACAGGCGGACACATCAACGTAGATAAATTGCCGGTAGGTGATCCGACGCTTTCTTTTAAAGAAATTGTTGGAAATGAATCTCAGGAAAGAATGGGATTGGTGTTGAAACCACAGGATGTCGATACCTTGCAACGCATCGCCGACCGCGAGCGTGCCCCGATGTACGTGGTAGGAGATATCACGGGCGATCATCATTTTACTTTTGAATCTGCAAAAACCGGAGAAAAACCGGTGGACCTACAATTGGCCGACATGTTTGGTAATGCACCGCGAACCATCATGAAGGATACGTCGGTGAAACAAACGTTGCAGGAACTGTCATACAAGGCCGAGGACCTGGAGTCTTTGCTGAAAGCCGTATTGCAATTGGAATCGGTGGCGTGTAAAGATTGGTTGACCAATAAAGTGGATCGATCTGTAACCGGTAAAGTAGCACAACAGCAAAACGTAGGTCCCTTGCAATTACCCTTGAGCAATGTCGGTGTTATGGCATTGGATCATAGAGGAAAATCAGGAGTAGCAACGGCCATCGGTCATGCTCCTGCTGTGGCTTTGGTCGATGTAACCGCCGGATCAAGAATCGCTTTAGCGGAGTCCTTGACAAACTTAGTTTTCGCTCCGATCGAAGATGGATTAAGAGGCGTATCTTGCAGTGCCAACTGGATGTGGCCTTGCAAAAATCCTGGAGAAGACGCTCGTTTGTACGATGCGGTGAAAGCAGTAAGTGACATGGCCATTACCCTTGGAATTAATATTCCAACAGGCAAAGATTCTTTGTCGATGACTCAGAAGTATAAAGACGGCACCGTTGTCATTTCTCCGGGCACAGTGATCATCAGTGCTTCCGGAGAAGTAACAGATGTTCGTAAAACGGTTACTCCAAATTTATCCAATACCCCAGGATCCGGATTGATCTATATTGATTTGACCTCGATGCCTTTTGCTTTAGGTGGTTCTTCACTTGGGCAAGTGATCAATCGCTTAGGTAATACTACACCTGATATTAAAAATGTCGATTATTTTGCCGATGCATTTAATGCGGTGCAGGATGTCATCAAAGAAGGCAATATACTGGCCGGTCATGACGTTTCTTCCGGTGGTTTGATCACTACTTTATTGGAAATGTGTTTCCCTCAAAATGAAGTAGGGTTGGACATCAATGCCGATATCTTTGGAGAAGAAGACCTGATCAAAATTTTATTCGCTGAAAACCCCGCGTTAGTGCTGCAAGTAAGAGATGTATTGGGTGTACACGATGATTTACAAAGAAAAGGTGCAAAATGCATCATCATCGGTAAAATAGAACCTTCAGATCGCATACACATTACGCACCAAGGAAATGTAACGAAACTCAACATTGCGGAGTATCGTGATGTATGGTATAAGACTTCCTATTTGCTGGATCAAAAACAAACAAAACCAGAATTAGCGAAGCAGCGTTTTGATTCTTATAAAAACCAAGCCGTTGACTTTAATTTCAATAGTCATTTCAAAGGCACATTCGAATCTCTTGGATTGAGTCCTGACCGCACGCCTATTACAGGAGTGAAAGCGGCGATCATTCGTGAAAAAGGTGTGAACGGTGACCGTGAAATGGCTTACACGATGTGGCTGGCCGGCTTTGATGTGAAGGATATTCACATGACAGATTTGATCAGCGGAAGAGAAGATTTGAGCGATGTACAGTTTATTGTGTTCGTCGGGGGATTTTCAAACTCTGACGTATTAGGATCTGCTAAAGGCTGGGCGGGTGCTTTCTTATACAATGAAAAAGCAAAAGCGGCATTGGATAATTTCTATGCCCGTCCCGATACCATGTCTTTAGGTGTATGCAACGGTTGTCAGGCGATGGTAGAGTTAGGCTTAGTATATCCTAAACACGAGCAGAAACCAAAGATGTTGCACAACGCATCCGGTAAGTTCGAATCCATTTACCTGAATGTTACCATTCCTCAAGACACGAATTCGATCATGTTGAAATCTCTTGCCGGAAATAAACTCGGCATTTGGGTAGCGCACGGTGAAGGTCAATTTAAATTGCCTTACGAAAAATCGAAGTATGACATTGCGATGCAATACAGCAACGACGCTTATCCGGGTAATCCGAACGGATCTCCATACAATACAGCAGGTATCGTATCAGAAGACGGAAGACACCTGGCGGTGATGCCGCATTTGGAACGCAGTGTGTTCCCTTGGCAATGCGGTTACTATCCGGAAGATAAGCGTGCCGATGATTGCACGCCTTGGCTGGAAGCGTTTGTGAATGCCAGGAAGTGGGTGGAACAAGCGAAATAAAGATAACAATTTAGCATAGAGCCATCTTGTATCCCAGGGTGGCTTTTTGTTTTATACTTAACCATACTTTGCATTTGTAGTGTATTATTACGTGCAAGAGGCTCATCGATTTTTGCATACTCTTTTTACGATTTTGCAAAACACTCTTCCTTTATTTTATTCATTTTGCTCCTTTAATGAGAAGGGAAATATGACCAGACATTTTTATTTGATTTTTATCTTTTGGGTATTGAGCCTTCCCTCAGTCTCAATGGCGCAATCTACTATATCAGGTTTTGTTAAGGATGATGCTGGTTTGACCGTAGAATTGGTCAACGTGGTTTTATTACAACTTCCAGATTCCACAGAAGCAGCTGTTGCATTCAGTGATAGTTTAGGAGCTTATACATTTGAAAACGTAAAGCCGAATGATTATGTATTAGTAGCCATGCAGCTCGGTTACGAGAAGATAATTTCTAAATCTTTCACAATAGATGATTCATCAACGGTAGAATTTCATTTCACTCTCGTTTCAGAAGAAAAAGACAGAACAGAAATTACCGTCACAGGCAAGCGTCCTGTGGTAAGGCAGGAAGCGGATAAGATGGTGGTAAGTGTAGAAAATATGCTGGCAACATCAGGACTTTCCGCCATCGATGTATTGAAGAGATCCCCTGGTATATCGGTCGACAAAGACGGCGCTATTACATTGAGAGGTAAGACAGGTGTACTGATCCTATTGGACGATAGGCCTTTGTACATGACAGCCGAACAGGCCGGCAATTTGTTAAAAGCCATTCCATCGGATCAAATCAAAGAAATAGAAATCATTACCACTCCTTCTGCCAAGTACGATGCGGCCGGCAATGCAGGTATCATCAACATACGCTTGAAGAAAGGAGCGTATGAAGGATTCAATGGATCGACCAATATTTCTTATGGACAAGGCAGGTATCATAAATTTACTGCCGGTGTAAATAGTACCTATAAGAAAAATAAGGTAACGCTGAATGGTGGTTACCAATACAACAACAAATTAGAACTGGAGGAAGACTACATCGATCGTATGTATCAAAGTCCAACGAGTGAATTCAGTAAACTTCATTCCTACACTTATTACCGTGCTCCCAGAGAAAACCATACGCTTACACTCAGTGGATCTTATAATTTCACGGAGAGAACGTCAGTGTCACTTGATCTTATTGGATCTTATGGCGAATACGGTTGGGATGGTACAGGTTCTTCTTATTTGTACAAGAAGAACGGAAATATCAATAACAGCTACTTCACCACAGATTATGGTAGCTATGGAGAATCGAATATCAATACCAGTTTAGGATTTAATCATAAACTGGATACCAATGGGACTGTGATTTCAGGTACTGCCAATTACAACCGCTATACCGGTATTTCCAATAAGCGATTTGAAATACAAAATTATGATTCGCTCTATGTAAACGACGGTGATCCTTTCCTGTACATTTTCAGAGATCCCAGCTATAACAACCAGTACAGTGTAAAAGCTGATTTTACCGGCAAAGCGGTTAAAAGCATTAAAGTAGAAGCTGGTTTAAAAGCGATGATCACCGATAAAAGTAATCCGGCTCATATCACGATCACACAAAATGGTATACCTGCAGATTCGAGCAATTCATTTGATTACAAAGATGGCATCTATGCCGGATATTTGACATTGAACAGAAGTTTTGGAAAAAAATGGAAAGCGCAAGCTGGCTTACGTGTAGAACATACTGAAATCAATGGCATACAAAAACAACTCGACACCTCTTTTACACGAAGCTATACAGATTTATTCCCCTCAGGTAATTTGACCTATAATGCAACAGATAAAATGTCCTATACTATCTTGTATTCGCGCCGCATTCAACGACCCAATCCATGGGAATTAAACCCTGTATTGGCGATCACTGATCCCTATACGGCATGGGGTGGTAATGCTTACTTGCAACCGGAGTATACTGACAATGTAGAATTATCGCAATCTTTGTTTTCAGGATATGTTGTCACGACTGTGAATTATTCTTACACCAAACAGCCAATCACATGGGTAGTCGTGACCGATACCGCTACATTGCAAACCCTGACGCAACCCAGAAATTTAGAGAAGAGAGATAACATGGGAGTTTCCATAGCTGTTAATATGCCGATCACGAAATGGTGGACAACAAGTTGCTATGCTTTGTTTTATCAGAACCGGTTTGTCGGAGATATGGGTTCTGGTGATATCGAACAAAAGCAAACAGCATGGAATGCCAATACCACTCAAACCTTTACCTTGTCCAAAAAGACAACGGCGGAGATTTCTGGTTTTTATAATTCAACCAGTTTATACGGCTTAAGAAGGGTAGCACCAAGAATGCAACTTAATCTTGCCGTACAGAAAAAGATCATGGCCAACAAAGCTACCTTGAAGCTGGCTGTCAATGATGTGTTCTGGACGAATGTTTGGTATACGAACAGCACCATTGACAACGTCTATACAGAAACCGGCGGTTGGTGGGATAACAGAACGGTG
>JAQZBV010000066.1 GCA_029237685.1 Cytophagaceae bacterium
AGTATTAGCGATCAGTGTAGACGGATTGGAGTCTCACCAGGGATGGATCAAAGACATCAATGAAACGCAAAACACGTATGTGAATTTCCCGATCATTGCAGATCCTGATAAAAAAATCGCGGAACTGTATGACATGATTCACCCGAACGCTTCTGAGAAATTCACGGTAAGATCTGTGTTCGTTATCGGACCGGATAAAAAAATCAAATTGACTTTGACTTATCCTGCTTCTACCGGTAGAAATTTTGACGAAATCATACGGGTCATCGACTCTCTGCAATTGACGGCCAACTACAGCGTAGCTACACCGGCCAACTGGAAAGACGGAGAAGATGTGATCATCGTGCCGGCTGTCAAAGACGAAGAGATCGCAGCTAAATTCCCTAAAGGTCACACGAGGATCAAACCTTACCTGCGTACTACACCGCAGCCGAATAAGTAATCTTGCAAAACATGCCACAAAAAAGCCCCGATGAAATTCACCGGGGCTTTTTTGTGATCCTTGCCTCGTTGTTGGCGTCTCGCCAAAAAGTGATGGTATAAAATGTACTACTGTCGACTAAAATTTAAACTATAGTGCAGCTTTTGTAAAGATCTTACTTTCCTTCCATTGACTACGGCAGGTTCCCATTTAGGCATACTGGTCAACGAACGCGTCAATTCTTCATCGTAAGCGGGTGAAGCACTTTTATCAATGGATACATACTTAACTCTCCCGTTTGCTTCCACGACAAAACTAACGTCTATTGACTCTCCTTTAGCTCCATTTATATCCGTTACTCCATCGGCGGTCACGTCAAATTTTAAATCGATGTAATCTATCATTTTACCTTTTCCGCCAGGAAATGTCGCCGTTTGATCTGGTGTGATGTATACCGTGTCTGGACCATATTTCACAGAGTCGATGACAAAGCCTTGAGCCATGGCATTTGTGCCCTGTACAAGACTAAATAGAAAGCAAAGGAGGAGGAGTCTATACATCATGGCCATTATTTTTTCTTATACTGACTGTTCAAACCTTGTAAGGTGTAATTGGTAATGTTTAGTTTTTCATTCGCATACACAATCATCGCAGGACTACCTTTAGAATACACGAATACATAATCGTAATTTTTTTCTTTTGCCAGGCCTTTGAAATAGCCGTCAAGCTTGGTTAGAAATTGCTTCGTGAACACGGCATTTTTTTCAGCCAGTGAACCTTCCAGCTCATTTCTGTCAGCTCCTCCAAATTGATATAAGCGACGGTTCCTGAAGCTGGCAAGCTATCCGGTATGTAGGCAATAGCAGAATCTGCTATGACTGCTTCATTTGCAATGGCATGATTGGAAGAATCTGTTGTCGTTGTTTCTGTTTTAGAAGTTGCACAAGAACCCGCGCAAGAAAAGTGTAAATAATACAACACACCAACAGCTACGGCTAACACTCCATTTAGAATTAAAGATAAATTTTTCACGTATGTAGTTTTATAGATTACTAATTATAGAAAGGACTAAAAGACAATCGTAAACAAAGACCCTTCTCCTTTGGTGGTTTGAAGATACAAATGCCCGCCCATTTTTTGTATGGAAAGTTTTACAAGGTACAAGCCAAGACCGGTTCCGGACGATTGTTCATTGGCTTTGAAAAACATATCAAACACTTTGTCTTTCAATTCGCTATCAATACCCAGCCCGTTGTCTTTGAATTCTATTTTTGTTTTTTGTTTGTCAGAAACGATGGAAATATCCAATGTACTAGGGTTCTTGCTTTGATCCCTGTATTTAAAGGCATTCTCAATCATGTTTTGAAAAACAGAATAGAGCATTTTTTCGTCTCCGTAAAAATCTTTCTCTTGTTGGATACGAACATCGATTTTCATGTCTTTGAATCCTTCTATGTTTTCAAAACTCAAAAGGATCTCGTTGATGATATGAGAGAAATCAACGCGCTCATGTTTCAGCTTATTCTCATTGACCTTGGTGATGTCCAATAAGTCCGCCAAGACACGATCCAGTCTTTTGGTGCTCAATAAAATGTGATCGAAATATTCTCTGGCAGCAGGATCCTTCACATCCATCTTACCCACGGTAGTCAAACCGATGATCGATTTCAAAGGACCTTTCAGATCGTGTGACGATTTATATATCAAACTGTCGAGTTGCTTGTTTTTATCTTCCAGTTCTTTGGTACGCTCCAATACTTTTTCTTCGAGCATACGGTTCAATCTGTCTTTCAATTGTTCTTTCTCCTGCAATTGATTGATGACTTGTTCGCGCGCCACAGAACGATCTTCCATCAACAATTTAATACGGTCCGCCAAACTCAGCGACAACAAGACCATCTCACAGGTCACGCCCACATTCAACGCGTATTGTAAATAGTCGACGCCTCGGAATAAACCGATGCCAGCCAAACTGGTGATGGCAAAACCGATGAACAACATCGTAAAGGCCAGAATAAAAAAACGCGCCGGTTTATAGCCTCTGAAGAACGCGTATATTCCCACTCCATAAATGAATAACATCGCGAGAATGTCGAAGAAGGGAATGTTTAACAAGCCAGGGAATATGGTCAAACCGGCTATAAATATAGCGGTGCGGAAACCGATCACACTAAGGAATACCCAATTCAAGGCAGACGCTTTAAACACCGGTTTTAAGAAACTGTGCGCGTACAGCAAAGCAAAAATCAGGAAGCTGAATATGGAAGCATGCTGCACATGATCATTGATGAGCGGCTCATGAGGCCATAAGTATTGAAACCCGATGCCATCAAGACTTGAGGTATACAGGACCATAGAAAAAATGTAGCATACATAATAAATGTAAGCGGCATCACGTATGGTCAGGAACAGGAACAGGTTGTAAAGCATCATGGCCAGCGCAATGCCGTAAAATAGCGCCAGCATAAAATATTGTGTGTTGGAGAAAGCCAGCATATTGCGGTAACCCCATAAAGCAAAAGATCCTTTGACCGGTCTTGCCACTTTAAATTTCAAATAGGCATACTGCGCAGGACCCGCAGGTACATCGACCATAAAAAGATTGTTTTTATGAATCACGGAGCGTTCATGAAAAGGAATGTCTTGCCCTGACTTTGCAATGCTGTAATGCACTCCATCCTTCGTCTGGAAAAATTCTACCTGGCTGAAATTTAAATCTTCCAACTCCAGTATCCATCGGTATACGTGCTGTATGCTGTCTTCGCTGCTTAGTCGAAAGCGTAGCCAGTATACGGCATTGGTATTGTAAAATTGCGGTTCCTCAAACGTGTTGGTATGAAATAAATAAGAAGAAGAAGACCTGGAAACTTGACGAAATGTTTTATCGCCTTCCTTATCCTCGTAGATGTCCACCATTCTACCGTTTATTTTCCGGTAGGCTGTTTTCCCATTCAGTATGATCTCATCACCCGCCACGCATAGGTAGGTATTGGCAAGCAACAGAAACGAGATAACGAGAACTCTAATCACCTGAACAGATTTAATTTTTAAGCGGGCCAGGACCACCAAGGTATTGGCATTGTATCAACGATTCCATTCCTTGAAATGATACAGGAACTTTGTCATAATTGTAATTCACTCGTAAAGTGGACGTCTGATTATTATCTCCCATGCTCACGTTGATATCGCTCATGCCCATTTGACAGGGATGCTCATAGCCACAGGCATGAGTGATTTCCAATACTTCTTTACGGAAGTTTTTGGCGTAATTATAGAAACGCTCCGATTTCAACGGCACGTCGATGCCGTTTTGCAGCCATTTGCTTTGTGTTGCAATACCCGCAGGACAGCGATTCGTATGGCACACCTGCGCCTGTATACATCCGATGGACATCATGGGTTCTCTTGCTGCATGGATGATATCAGCACCCATAGAAAAGGCCATCAGTGCATTGGCCGGAAAGCCCAGCTTTCCAGAAGCAATAAAGACAATGCGATCGGTCAATCCACGATGAGCAAATACTTGGTATACTTTGGCAAAGGCATATACAAAAGGCAAAGACACGTGATCGGCAAATGCCGGCGGTGCGGCTCCCGTACCTCCTTCTCCTCCATCAATGGCTATGAAATCAGGACCCTTGCCGGTGTCGACCATGCGATCTGCCAGCTCTTCCCACATTTCCAATTTACCCACGGCAGACTTAAAACCAACTGGAATTCCCGTTTCTTCTGCAATAGATTCAATAAAATCCAATAACTCCGGAACATTAGAAAAAGAAGAATGGAAAGCCGGTGACAAGGCATCTTTCCCTACCGGTATACAACGAATGTCTGCGATCTCTTGGGTGACCTTGGCTGCAGGCAATACTCCACCTTTGCCAGGTTTGGCACCTTGTGACAATTTGATTTCTATACAACGGATCACCGGATTCGACTCCACCGCTTTCTTTAATTTCTCCATGGAGAAATTACCATAGTCGTCTCTGACACCAAAATAACCGGTACCAAATTGCAACATGACATCTGCACCATGCAAGTGATGAGAAGCTAATCCTCCTTCTCCGGTATTATGATAACAACCCGCTTTCTTCGCGCCTTTGTTCATAGACTCCACAGCCTTGGCTGATAAGGAACCGTAACTCATCGCACCGATGTTCAACACAGAATAAGGTCTGTAAGGTCTTCTTCTTTTATTATGCAGGCCCATGACCTTGGCACAAGGTAGAAAGTAAGGATCTTTGTAATTTGGGTGGTTAGGCTTTACGGCGTAGGAAAACAAAGCCGAATTGATGAACACAAAGCCCGGTGCATGCTGATCCTGATCGGTACCAAAACCCTGGTAGTTGTTTTCTTTCTTCGAAGAAGCATACACCCATGAGCGCTGGCTTCTATTGAAAGGAAGTTCCTCGCGGTTATTGGAAACAATGTATTGACGAAGTTCCGGTCCAATTTTTTCCAGGTAATACCGCAGGTGACCCACGACAGGAAAATTATGTTTGATGGTATGTCTTCTGTTAAAGAAAATATCTTTTACAGCAACCAGCATCAATGCAGCCAAAGGATACACCCACCATGGAACCAATTGTATGAAATCCATCATAGTCTATGCGTTATGACAAGGCGATAACTTAATTACCCCAGCCGCTTTCTTCCTCTTTCTGCTCTACCGGCTGTTGTCCTTCTTCTTGTGGTTCCTGATCCGGATTCTCCTCTTGTGGTTGTTCTTCTCCTGTATTTTCGTCAGGATTTTGTTCGTCTAAATTACCACCGCCAGTTGTATCCGATTCTTCGTAGTAATTATTCTTAGGCTTCTTCTCTTCTCTTGGCGTATTTTTCCATGTCTTGGTTCCTTTAGGACCATCGTATTTCTCAGGAGGAGCGAGCTTTTGTTTCTTCTTTTTAGCAGGAGCGCCAGGACAATATTGCACCTTGAAACTCACGAATCCATAACCATCTTTTTTAGGCGAATTGCCTCTTGTACTCACATCATCTAAGTGATCTGTGAAGGTAAATCGATACGTCGCTTCCAGCACAAAACTCAATCGATGAGAATGGCTCAATGAAAATCCTAGACCTACAGGTATAACGGGGCCATAACCAGGATAGCTCTTCCCTTCTTTCAAGGTGTCTACAGCGAGAATGGAAGAGGTACTTACAGGTGTATAAAGTAAAAAACCGATACCGGTCGTGAAATAAGGTTTAAAAAAAACCAGGTCTCTTTCTTTCTTACGGTCCGGAGCCACGCGCACGGTTTCATCTACGAAATAGAAACGGCCATAAGCCAAGAGTTCCATATTGGTAGAGGTAAATGAAATTGCCCGACGGTCTTCATGATCTTTCCCCGATAAGGTAAAATAGGAAAATTCACCACCAAATGCGATGCGGGGCCACGTCTTATAGTTCGCACCAATAGACAGGCCATAACCTAAACTATTGGTTCCGATTAGCCCACTGGACAAATCACCTCTATAGGCCGTCAGGTTGACTCCCAGTGTATAGGTGATAGGACCACGGAAATAATAAGAATCGAAAAAACCCGAATATTCACGGTGTCTTTTGCCTTGTGCATATCCATAATTGCACAAGCCACTAATTACAAGACAAATAAAAGCTAACTGAACGCTTAGACGCATGATGCAACAATTATAATTCTCTCAAATATATACAAAATAATGTCATTTTTATGCCGAAAAGTAGCTTTCTTAAAAAGAGTAAATTATATTCGCATCATATAAAAACAGAATATTATGGGAGAAACATTGATCGTTATCGGCTTTTTAATTGGTTGTTATGGTGGTTGTATGCTTTCATTGCCTAGCGTCATGCTAGATGCTGATGGTAAAGCAAGCAAAAAACAACAATCCAAATATGCCGTTGTTATTGTTATCGGATCGTTGATGGTTTTGGCTGGCCAATACATCATGGTATCTCCGTACAGTTATTAATTCTTTAGAATAAACCTCATACAAGCCTTCCGTGACCTGTCGCGGAAGGTTTTTTTATGCCGTCAGACTTTTTGCCGATACCACGGTTTCCAATACTCCTGCGCGCAGCAGGCATTCACTGACTTCCTCTATTTCCTTTTCCGACAAGCTGTTTTGGTTTTCCCAGGTCGTCTGAGCCAGCCAGGTCAATACATCTTCTTGTTGCAAACCGTAACGGTTAGCCAGTATGGTGACCAATTCTTTCTCTTCTTTTAAATCCTTTTGAATGCTCAGCAATTCGGAAGAAATGTGTGTGACTGTCGCTGAATGGGCTTGCAAAAAATCATTCCTTACTACCAATACAAAAGACGACCAAGGAGTAGGCAATAAGCCCAGCAAGCGAAACGAACCTTCGTCCACCAACGGTTTGGTCATGAAACGCTCCCATAAAAAAACATCGGCTTCATTGGCCACTAATGCTTTTTTCGCTCCATCCAAGTTTTTCACCTCCAGCCAGTTCATGTGATCCAACGGCCATTCGTTCAATAAGGCCTGGACAATAGCCATCAGGTGTGAGCCCGAGCCAAAGCGACTGATGGCAAATGTTTTACCCGGTATGTCGGCAAGGCTTTGCACATTAGAATGAGCGCCGGTATGAATGCCCCATACCAGGGGGCTTTTAACTGTATAATGCAATAACTTAAAGGCGCTGCCTTTGGACGCCGCTGCTACTGCCCCTTCGGTGAGCAACACGGCCATATCCAGTTTCTTGTCGGTCAGGTCTTGTACCAATGCTCCTGTA
Source organism: Cytophagaceae bacterium (assembly GCA_029237685.1). Taxonomy (GTDB): domain Bacteria; phylum Bacteroidota; class Bacteroidia; order Cytophagales; family Cytophagaceae; genus JACMQM01. The sequence goes on from JAQZBV010000066.1 coordinate 7,148, forward strand.
CCTCCGGGATAATCCGTCCACTGCAGATCTATCTGATGTTGAGCAAACTTTCCTTCTTCGATCGCCTTATGCCAGGGATAATTAAAGTGCTCGGGCACGCCTCCTATTTTAACTGTTGTTTTCATCATCATTATTTGACGAATATAATAAAAGTGAGCGGAGAAACAGAGCGGAGACCGAGAACTCTATCGCTCTCCGCTCTGTTTCTCCGCTCTTATGCTTTACTTATATTAATCACAAAAAAGACCCGTCCTACTAGGCGGGCCTTTGCTTAGCGGAGGCTGTAATGATTATCTTTTGGCAATCACCTCGACCAATCCTTTAGCGAAATCCATCATGGATTTTATCTCTTGCGGTGATGCGACCTGAGCATGTTTGTAGATGATCAATTCTGATCCCAAACTTTCAATGTGGTAGATGTCCTGGTTTTCGAAATAGGTAATCAGGTTTTTTGTAAAGAATTCTCTTACCTGCGCTTCACTGAATCCATTCAGTTTATAGGTTTTCGAAAACTTCGGATGATCAGCAAAGTTGATGTCGCTTAAGAAGGCATTATCAAAAAACCTTTCTTCTCTCATGGCAAACAATGGGATACCGAAGCGAAGGTTAGAAACTGAAAGCACGGTCAGATTGCTTACTCCGGCCTTGAAATCACCCCCCGATACAATAGAAAGATCTGAGATCACATAACTCAATCCATCTATCTGCTTGCTGAGTATATTGCCTTCGTATTTGATCACTTTATGTTCGTTGCTCAGCTTACCAAAGTTGGAGATGATGTCTTTGTGAAAGTCTTTGTAAGTAAAGCCCATTTGTGAAGCCAGTGATTTTAATTGGTCTTCTCTTGTAGAGCGGGCTTCTACCACTACAGCCTCTTTGCTCAACGAACGATCCGACAAAGGGTGAGCGGACATAGGTTTTAGTTTATCTGCTCCAACCACTTTTAACTCTCCGCCATCTCTATGGTAATCTTCACCCAAATGGTGCAAGTGTTCCATTACCGTATGATCTACATACTCTACATGTGAAAGATCCAGTTGCAAACGGTCTTTTGTAGTAAACTGATCCAGTTTTTTCTTCAAGCTTAAATAGTTGGTAAAAGTCAATACACCATTTACCGCTAACACATGTTCGTTTTTATCCTTTGAAGAAACGATGACATGGGAACTGAACAAGTATTTGATTTTTGCACCATTAAACAATTGAATGAACAATTCCATCAAAATACCAGCAACAATACCGACGATTAGGTCTGTGGCCAGGGTCACAATGATGGTAAACACAAACACGATCAACTGTCCGACACCTACTTTCAATGTTTCTTTGAACACTTTTGGTGAAGCCAATCTATAACCGGTGAAGATCAGCATGGCAGCTAAAGCAGCCAATGGAATCTGATGGATCAAACCGGGAAGCAAGGCCACAAACAATAACAAGAAACCACCATGGAAGAAGTTGGACCATTTGGTCTTACCGCCGTTATTGATGTTTGCAGAACTACGAACAATCTCCGAAATCATAGGCAAGCCTCCGATCAATCCGGATATAGTATTACCAATACCCACTCCGATAAGGTCTTTGTTCATTTTTGTTTTTCTCTTGTAGGGATCCAGGATATCTACTGCCTTGCTGCTCAATACTGATTCAAGACTACCTACTAAAGTAAACATGATTACATATTTCCAGGTTGTCCATGTGCCGATCGCACTCCAGTTGGGAGAGTGAATGCCATCCAAAATGTTGTTAGGAAGAGTGACTAAGAATTTTGGGCCCAGTTCGTATTGGCCATCCAGGAACAAGTATTTATGCGCATGCTCCAAATCAAAATAGTAGCCCAATGGAATCGCGATCAAGACAACGACCATAGGAGCTGGAATCATTTTTACATACCTGTTTTTTACCAAGGGAAGAGTAAAGAGAATCATTAAACTCACAATACCGATGATGGCAATTTCAGGATTCATGGTGGCAATGCTGTGAGGTATTTCAGCCAACAGCTCCAGAGGCCCTTTGCCGTCTGGTTTTACGCCTAAAGCAACGTGCGCTTGTTTAGCAAAAATGATAATACCGATAGAAGAAAGCATCCCGTGCACAGCAGAGGTCGGAAAGAAATCGCTTAACGATCCTGCTCTCAGTATACCTAATAGAGTCTGGAAAATACCTGAGATCACGATGGTTGCCAGCGCCAGTTCGTAACCTCTCATGGGATCTGAACTTCCTGCTCCCAACTCCGTTACTGCTCCGATGGCGATAACGATCAAACCCGCTGCGGGCCCTTTAATGGCTACATTCGCACCACCAAGAAAGGAAACTAAAAGACCACCGATGATGGCCGTGAAAATGCCTGATATCGGAGGAAATCCGCTGGCTAAAGAGATCCCTAAACAAAGAGGCAAAGCGATGAGGAATACCAGAAAGCCGGAAAGCATGTCCTGTTTCCAGTTCTGTTTTAGTCCTTCCATACCGTCTTTAAGAATTACGTTCGTAGTCATATGATCTTTTTAAATCTTACGATACAAACATATTGGTGAAATCTGGATCAAATCTGTGTTTGGTCCATCTTAAAAAATAAGGAGTAAAGAACTAATTTTTAGCTGGTTGGTAACATGCTCAATTACTTGGACCAAAGCACATACCGGATAGCCAAGCTGATGACACTTGATCTGAAGTTGTTGATGCTCTTGCCTGAGGCCGCTTCCATATTCTCTTTGCCGGCTTGACTAAAAATATTGTTGATGCCTACTTCCGCTTGGTATTGCTGATCCGTGGTATAAAAACTGGAGGAGGTAAGAGGAAATTGATACCTCAATTCAATATCCAGGTTGTAGTAACGCCCCATCAGGAAACTCTTTCCGATACCGAGGTTCAAGTTCAGAGACACCGGTGAAAACTTATCGATCCTGGCTTGGCTGCTGCTGTTCTTCACTCTGGTTTCCGTTATTTCATCGTCCACAATCACATTCACCACAGAGTCTTCATCTGCCACAACTCTAGCACCTGTATTGATGTTGACAGAAAACCCGCCGGAAAGGAAAACGCGTTGGTAAGGCAACACTTCATACTTCACCATGATGGGAACATTGGCATAAAAGTAGTTGACTTTGGCCGTCGAACGCACCGTTACTTGCTGCTCCTGACCTCCCGAAACAACATTTTCTCCTACCAGATTTTGCGTGAAAGTAGAACGGAAATAGTTAAAGCTAGGATCTGTAAGCAGGGTGAATTTTTCGTTGATCTCGTATTGAAAAAAAACGCCGACACCAAATTGGATGCCTGGTCTGGACCTTACGTCGTATTCTTTTATTTCGGCATAATTAGACTCTAATTCACCGGCTGCTTTCTTCAAATGGGAGGAACGCATGAACCCCAGACTCGGATTTAATTTGAATCCAAATGATTTTGTCTGAGCTTTAAGGAACAGGGGCGATAAAAAAAGGGTTAATAAGAGGACTGATCCGCCGATTTTGATTCTCATAATCATTTTCTTACGTATAAAACAGCCATTTGTTTCAATGACCAAATATAACCAACGAATGCCAGGTTTACCTACCTTTTTTGGTAAAGAATGCTCTTTTCACAACAATTCAATGTAATTTTGTAGAACCTATAACCAGATTATGCATGAGCCTCTGTGCTTCATTTATAGCGTTCTACTTGTCTTGTCTGATGAATAGAAGGATTAGATGATACTAATGGCTTAAAGTATAATTTAATTTCACCCAATCTCCCATTTCAATTTACATGTTGGCACAACTAGAATTACTGAAAAAAGAGCTGGAGGGCGATTTGTTTACCGACACCACCCTTCGCACGCTGTATGCGACCGATGCATCAGCTTATCGTGAACTTCCTTTGGCGGTTGCAAGACCGAAATCATCCTCCGATATCTCCAAGCTCATTTCATTTGCCAATAAATACAAGACCTCTCTGATTCCTCGTACTGCAGGTACTTCTCTGGCAGGGCAGGTGGTTGGAAAAGGTATCGTTGTTGACGTTTCTAAACACTTCACCAATATCCTTGAACTGAACGTAGCCGAAAAATGGATTCGCGTACAGCCTGGAATTGTATTGGATGAATTGAATAAATTCCTAAAACCTCACGGTCTTTTCTTTGCTCCGGAAACTTCTACGTCTAACCGTTGCATGATCGGCGGGATGGTGGGTAACAACTCCTGTGGTTCTCACTCGGTGATCTACGGTACCACGCGCGATCACGTGAAAGAGATCAAAGGGTTTCTAAGCGACGGAAGCTATGTACACTTCCATGATGTGAGTCCGGAAGAGTTTGAAGCGAAATGCCAGGGCTCAAGCATGGAGAGCAAACTGTACAACTATACTAAAAATGTATTGTCTGACGAAGCACGTGCAGCAGAGATCCGTAAGGAATTCCCCAAGCGTTCTATCCGCAGAAGAAATACCGGTTACGCCATTGATGAGTTGTTGGAAACAGCGCCCTTCACGGATACAAAAGAATCCTTCAATTTCTGTAAACTGATCGCCGGGTCAGAAGGTACCTTGATGTTCATGGATGAGATCAAACTCAACCTGATCGATCTGCCTCCGAAAGAAATGGCTGTCGTAGCGGTGCACCTCAACAGCATTGCGGAAGCGACAAGAGCCAATGTCATCGCCTTAAAATACAAACCGGGTGCAGTGGAGCTGTTGGACGACATCATTTTGCAATGCACGAAAACCAATATCGAACAATCTAAAAATCGCTTCTTCGTTCAAGGTGATCCTGCGGCCCTTTTGGTAGTGGAGTTTGCCCGTGAAACAAAAGAAGAGATTGCGCAACTCACCGCAGACATGGAAGCGGAAATGCGTGCCAATGGTTACGGCTATCACTTTCCGGTATTATTCGGTAACGACATCAATAAAATATGGTCTCTGCGCAAAGCGGGACTTGGTCTGTTGGCCAACATCCCCGGCGATGCCAAAGGGGTTCCCTGTATTGAAGATACTGCCGTAGATCCTCAGGATCAACCAGCCTTCATCGATGAGTTCATGCAAATTCTGGACAGTCACAACATGAAGTGCGTGTTCTACGCGCACATTGGTGACGGTGAAATTCACTTGCGTCCGGTATTGGATTTGAAAAAAGTGGACGACCGTAACATGTTTTATACCATTACGGATGAAGTGGCTACGCTGGTAAAAAAATACAACGGCTCTCTCAGCGGCGAACACGGTGACGGCAGGGTACGTGCACCTTTCATAAAAAAAATGATCGGTGAGAAAAACTACAAACTGATTGTGGACCTGAAAACCAATTGGGATCCGAATCACATTTTGAATCCGGGTAAAATTGTAAACGCAGCGCCGATGAATGAATTTCTGCGTTATGAGCCCAATCAGATCACACCGGATATCAAGACTACGTTTGACTTCTCCGCTTCTCTCGGTATCGTACGCATGGCGGAGCAATGCAACGGAGCCGGCGATTGCCGCAAGTCGCACGTGATCGGCGGTACCATGTGCCCTAGTTACATGGCTACCAAAGATGAAAAAGATACCACCAGAGCAAGAGCGAATATTCTTCGCGAGTTTTTGACACGTTCTACAAAAGTCAACAAATTCGACCACAAGGAAATCAAAGAAGTGATGGACCTTTGCTTGTCTTGCAAAGGCTGCCGTTCGGAATGTCCTTCTAACGTGGACGTGACAAAACTGAAAGCGGAGTTTCTGCAGCAATATTACGAAAGCAACGGTATCCCATTCCGCTCATGGGCCATTGCGCACTTTACACAAGCCAATGCCATCAACAGCAACTGGCCCGGCCTGGCCAACTTCGTCATGAAGAATGCGGTAACAGGAACCCTGTTGAAAAAGGTCCTGGGTATTGCTCCATCAAGGCCCTTGCCAGCCATGAGCAAGCATACCTTGCGTGCTTGGGCGAAAAAGAACTTGGAAGCCCTGCAACCTGCAACTCCAATCGGTGGAGTCGTGTTGTTTTGTGATGAATACAGCAATTACAACGAATCGGATATTGGTGAAAAAGCCATTCGCTTGCTGACCCGTTTGGGCTATACGGTTGAGATGGTAGAGCATCCGGAAAGCGGTCGTACTTTCTTGTCCAAAGGTTTGGTGAAGAAAGCGAAAAAGATCGCGCAACAAAACGTTGCCATTTTCAAAGACATCATAGGCCCCAATAAACCCTTGGTCGGTATAGAGCCTTCTGCCATTCTCAGCTTCAGAGACGAGTATTCCGTACTGGTCGATAAAGCAGAACAAGAGGATGCGCGCAAGCTGGCCAGGAATAGTTTCATGATCGATGAATTTATCTCTGCGGAAATAGATGCGGGAAGAATCAACGCTTCTGCCTTTACCAAAGAACCTAAACAGGTAAAATTGCATGGGCATTGCCATCAGAAAGCATTGTCTTCTGTGAACCACTCTCAGAAGCTGCTTTCTATTCCTGTCAATTATAAAGTCGAAGTCATTCCTTCAGGATGCTGCGGTATGGCCGGTAGCTTTGGTTATGAAGAAGAGCATTTTGATGTGTCGATGAAAGTAGGCGAATTGGTGTTGTTCCCTGCCGTTCGAAACAGCAGTGCAGACACCATCATCGCTGCTCCCGGTACAAGTTGCCGTCATCAGATCAAAGACGGGACGGGACGTACGGCTCAGCATACGCTTGAGGTGTTATACGATGCCTTAGTTTAAAAACTCTATACTCCTTAAACAAAAACGACTGCCCTCACGGACAGTCGTTTTTGTATTATTAATCAATCACCATTTTAAAATTTTTTATCTTTTACCAAATAATAGAAATTGGCATATTTTATAAAATTAGAATACGCACTGCCTACAGCCAGAATGAAACCTGACTTCCCAAGCAAGAAGCCTTTCTTAAAAAAGTAAAATTGAATAAAGGTTGAAAAAGGGTTTAGCAATAATTTCCAGGATTGGAATTTTTTCTTTCTCCGGACCAACTCTTCCGCTCCATACTTTCCATACATGTTCATTTTAGAAAAGTATTGGTGAAGCGAATTGTAGCTGTAATGCAACAGGTCCGATTTGAAGTGCCCTAGTCTAGCTGGTTCATTTATCTCTAAGCCTTCGTGCAGAATGTTATTGTTGAACGTGCAATGCTGTTTATTGAACAAACGTGTCACGCGCCCTGGATACCAGGGTTTAATCCATTGATTCATGAAAAACGTTTTTCTGGGAATATCAAACGCAACGAATGAGCTGGACATTTCCAGCCCACCGATTATTTCTTCCTGAAGTTCTGGGGTCACTCGTTCATCCGCATCGATCCACAAGACCCAATCGTTGGTCGTATTTTCTACAGCCAGTTGTTTGGCCGGAACAAATCCTTTCCAGGCAGCACTGATCACTTTACACCTTTCGTAAGTATTGGCAATCTTTACCGTATTGTCTTTACTATGACTGTCGACGACAATAATCTCATCGGCCCACTGAACAGAAGAAAGACACTGACTGATGTTTTCTTCTTCGTTGTAGGTAATTAAAATGACAGATACTTTTGGTGGAAGTGAAAGCATTGTATCAGACCCCTCGTAAAGGCTAGCTGAATATACGCTTAAACTAAGTCGCAGTTGCTATATAATATACAAACGAGGATTTAAAGTAGACTAAAAGGATGAGTTCGTCTACCACGCGAAGAATCTAAACAAAAAATCCTTCGTGATGATGTCTTCTAATTACCTATAAGCTAAATTAATAACCTCAAATAGCCTCTCTTCTACTTTCTAATAAATAAGATTAAGCCCATGAAGCCAACCACAACGATCGAAAAGGCTGCCAACAACATACTCACATCTCTGACCGTTTTTCCCGCCCAATCCATAAATAGAAACTTATGAAAAATGGCAAAAGAATAACCTTCGTAACGATCCGCATTTGTGATATGAGCAGCTAAACGAGAAGTAGCTGTTTCTACGTAATACGTACTCTTATCCGGTGTGTCGTAAGCAATTTGTACAACCGGCAATCTCTTAAATACAAAACCATATTCCCGGCTTTCAAACTTCGACAATACTTCTGTTTTCAATAAGGGAGTACTTCCCGATAAGCAGCAGGAATTCTCTTCCTCAGATGGCTCACAACAAGACGATTGTACATCACAGGAGGTTTGATTCATTATGCCGGCAAATTTGTCCGTCAAATAGCTGGCATAGACAATGTCCCCATTCGGCAAGGTTTGTCCCGTAGCAGCATTCACATAAACCTTCTCTGGCTTTTGCTGCTCGGTCTTTCCATAGGAGGCTTGATAGAATATTTTTTCACCCATCCGAACCACAGAAATATTCTCTAATCTTTTCCAATCCCATGCTATGTTAGCAAAAGTAAGCGGTAATTCCGCTGCACTGATGCTTGGTTCATACACCATGGCGGGTAAGGTATTCGGATTTAGTTTACGTGTAGCATGGTATGCTCCACTGCCGGCAAACGTAAGCGTGAAGAGAGCAATCGCAATACCTATCTGACGGTGGTACTGGCGAAGAGTTCCGGTTTTTTTTGTTGCGCCTGGCTTTTTAAATTTTTTCCATAAAAATCCGTAGATCACAATACCACTTAAGGCTGATGCAATGATGATGGACAAACAGAAAATCATAACCGAGATACGCAACACATTGTTGGAAATGTTTCCTACAAAGGACCAGTTGTGAAACGTATCAAAGACCCAAAGAAAGGCTTTGCGTGAAACCGGATTGAATGTTCCCAAGCGGCTTGAAGACGTTTCGACATAGACATCCATTTTATCATCACGCTCAAAACTCACCTTCCACACAGGCAGCAGGCGATTGACGTATTTGTATTCTTGTGAAAAACCAGTTTGTTTGGAGATCGAAGCAATCTTGCTGTTTTGATCATTCAGAAAAAACCGAGCCATCCATTCTGCATACACCACATCTCCTTTTGGAAGCAACTGTCCATTGGTTGCCTGCACATAATGCAATGTTCCTGTGGTGTCTTTGATCTGATAATACAGTTGATCATTGAACGTCACCATCCTGAAATTTCTAATCGTTGTGAGCTGATAGTTTTTTAATACATCTTGTATCGAATAGCGCACAAGATTTTTATCGATCCGTACAGGCTTAATCACTTCATGAGCGATGGTTGGTTTAAACCAATGCGCCATAAAAGGATGCATGAATCCGGACAAACACCAGAACAACACGGGTACAATGGTTATGATACCCAATACTCTGTGCCATTGATACATGTTACGTTTCATGCGTTTTTCTATTCTTGCTTTCCATCCTTCTGAAGAAGGACTTGATATTTTTTCATCCATAATTAAAGATTGTTTTTCGGTTTGACGCTGAAATTATATTGCAGTCCCATCACAAAGGTACGAGGCGCGGCAGCGGTATAGGTGCTGCGGTCTGTCGGGTTATTGCCTCTGGACGTATTAGAAGCATACAAGGCATCTGTGAGGTTCATGACATTGATAAATACTTCCATCCCTTTCCATTGATAACCGGCACGAGCATTGAACAAGTTATAACCCTCGTACCGCACGGTATTGATCTGGTTTTGATAGTACCCCGAAACATATTGCCACTCGATACTCGTGCGGAAATTCTTAAGCCACTTAGGGTAATAAGAAAATTCTGTGTTCCATATCCACCTTGGAGCGGATGGCATTTCATAACCGTCCAGGTTTTGCACCACATCCGTCGCCTTGTTGCTGACCTGAAAATTTTCAAAACGATGCAAAGCGGTCGTTCCACTCCAACGAAAAAAGAATTCCGACGTTGGTTTCACAGTAAGACCAAGCTCAACACCTCTATGCACCGTCTTCCCGGCAGATTGATAATCAAAAGAATTATCCGGTTGACGAATGCTTAACAATTCATTTGTGCCATTCATTTGATAAACCGCTACATCGATATAAATCTTATTTTTCCAGAAAGCGGCCCATCCTCCGATTTCATAATTCTGAAATTGCGCAGGTTCTAAGTTGTAATAAAATTCAGCCGGGTTGGTATTTGGACGCTTACGAAAGATTGCGGTCAAGGCCGGTGGCGCAAAGCCTTGTGCATAGTTGGCGTACAATCCTTTGCTTCCTCCCAGATCATAGGTCACACCAATTTTTGGCGTAAACTGACTGTATTCTTTGCTGCCTGATGATTGATCTAGCAGGTTGTCATATGTGAAAGACATGCGGTCATAACGTACGCCTCCGGAGATACGCAGTTTCTTAAACAGCTCTACATCATATTGCATATAGCCTGCCGCATTTCTGATGATGGCTTTGTAATCCGCCAATTGAATGTCCGGACGCTCCTGATTGATGGTATATTTTTCAACTGAAGTTCCACCCGGACGCAGCTGTGCGTTCAGATCAACTTGATAGGCATAATAATCATTCGGAGAATAATCAAACATACCACCTGTAATCAATCTGGAATTTAAAAACTGAAAAGCCTGACTGTGTTGCGCCACAATGCCATAACTTGTAAAATCATTGCTGTTGATTTCTCCGCGGGCTGTCGGCTGGCCTGATGTCCAGCGAATACCATACGAAGGATTCTGCCCGTGTTTATTATACCGGTTAAATACCGCCACCATCGTTTTGGAATCGTTGTTCCAATCGTGTTCAAAAATTAATTTGGATCGACTGGCTTCCGACTTGCGGTAAGTGAAATCCGATGTGCTGACATACTGGCGACTAAAAAAAGCGATGCTGTCTACACTGCCACTCGTTTGAGAATAATACTTTCCATACATGACGGTGCCCATAAGCCTGGTGCGTGGCGTGAAACTATACTCAAGGCGAGCATTCAAAATATTCTTATCGTAATCCGATGATTTCATCCAGGAATCTCTTTGCAAACTGGTAAGTCCGCTTACATAGACACCAAACTTTTTAATCTGACCTCCGGCACCCACCTGAAGGCGACGGTATCCCCACTGATCAAACTGAATACCGACTTTCGCAGTAGGCACAGCGGTAGGCCGTTGGGTGATGAAATTGATCGCTCCTCCTACGGCCTCTGGACCATAGATCGATGAAACAGGACCTTTTACCACTTCGATAGAACTAATGGCAAATTGGTTAATTTCTAATAAAGCATTGTGGTTAAACACACCCATCGGTCGGATACCAATGCCATCTTCCATGTATAGGTAATAGCCATTGGTCGTCATCGGCTGACGGATGGACATGGAGTGTTGTTCATTGTTAAGGTTTACCATCAACACACCGGAGGTTTTATTCACCACTTCGTAAATGCTTGTGGGTTTGGTTTCGTCAATCATCTTTGGTGTGATCTTCGAAATAGCGATAGGCGATTGTGTGCGTAAACCCGCTTCTCTATTGGCGGTAACTACCACTTCCTGCATTTCGTTCATGGCCGTTGACAACGATAAACTCAAAGAGCCTTGCGCTCCCTGTACTTCTCGGGTTTCATAACCGATCAATGAAATTTTCAACGTCACCGGAGATTCAGCGGTCATTTCAAAATAACCTTCATGATTGGAAAGAGCCACAGCGCCTGTTTCGACTATTTCTACTTTAGCGCCAATGAGTGGTTCTTTGGTTTGTGCATCAAATAATTTCCCTTTGATGCTTTGGGAATAAGCAACAGTGCTGACGAAAAACATCGCCAGCAACATTAGTTTTATATTCATTGTAAATAAAAAACAGCGTGAATAGATTTATTCTTCGTACAAAACCCATCGGGCATACGATGTCCATTGCTTGCAACAACTACTGTTACAGAAATAAACTAAACTGTTTTAAAAGAGGGGGGATGAAAAAAGGAAGAGGAGTATAAAAGCGGTTGACCCTCTTTCCAACGTACTGGAAATACGCCTGAAAAAGATACGTTAGGATTGATGTGGTCAATGACATGCATAAAAACGTCACAAACCAATTCTACTTTGTTCTTTTCATTGACAGGGGCCGATTGTTCCTGTTGCTCATTTTCTTTCAATTCTTTGTTCAAATAACAAGAACCGGCACAACAAGATTTTTCTTCGAAGCGCTTCTCGCAAAGCTCAGCAGCAATGTAAGATTGATTCATCTTCCAACAGGCTACGATCCAGGTCTGTTGAACAGACTGAAATAAAATCGTAAGACACATCAGGAAGAGGGCTATTCTTGCCATGGCACAAATGTAGAGTCTAATTGTGGATAAAAAAAGAGTTATAAAAAAAGATTTACATTTACGATGAATTGACTCAATTGCAGTCTATTATAACAAAAAGACCTTATGGAAACCATCACCTGTTCGTTAAGCGGTAAGCACATCGACCCTAAAGAGGGCTATAAAGGAAACGCTATCCGAAAAACTATTTTCGACCTGATCCGGGAAGAGCATCCTGAGTTCAATGAAGAAAGTTATGTCTCTCTGGAAGAGCTCAACAAGTACAGAAAGAAATACATAGAAAAAATTGTGCAGCAGGAATTGGGAGAACTTAGTTCGCTCGAACAAGAAGTGGTAGACTCCATTACAGACCAGGAGGTCTTGTCACATGCACTGGAAGAAACTTCTGATAAAGACTTAACATTGGGTCAACGTCTGGCTGATAAAGTGGCTAGCTTTGGCGGAAGCTGGTCGTTTATCATTTCTTTTTTTGGATTTATGTTTGTTTGGATTTTGGCAAACATCTTTGTCCTGTTGTACGAACCATTCGATCCTTATCCTTTTATTTTGCTCAACTTAATCTTATCCTGCCTGGCCTCTATTCAAGCACCCATCATCATGATGAGTCAAAACCGTCAGGAAGAAAAAGATCGCTTAAGAAACCTGCACGATTATCAGATCAATTTGAAAGCTGAATTAGAGATCCGATTGTTGGACGAAA
>JAQZBV010000067.1 GCA_029237685.1 Cytophagaceae bacterium
AGCTTACAACCAGACTGTTTTGGGGAAGTCTGGTTGTATTTAAGCTATGGTTCATCTATCAATCGACTCAGAAATTACATGACACATTTTCTTTCAACCTCTTTGCTCTTTCTATTATTCGATGGGGAACTTAAACCCGGTAGTTACATGATAAACAGCTTAACGGTTCTTATATCCGTGCTTCGCAACTAATCAAATATTAAAATCTATTCTTCATGATTTGCAGACTTATTCTTGTACCTATTGTTTTGTTCTTGCTCATTTCATGCAGCGGTCCTAAAGTAGATCACATTGCTAAAGTGCAGGTACTGCACATGACAGAGGAAAGTATTTATGACGAAAAATTAGTCTACGATGTCATTTTCGATTCTGAAGAATACGATGTCGATTCCATAAAAAACAAAAGTCGTGTTTTATTTTTGCAAGGCATAGACCAGTATAAAAACAAAAAGGATATTCGCAAAGCGATTAACTTATTTAAAGAGTCCATTCTCATTTTTCCAGATGCCAAAACATATTATGAACTGGGAAATGCTTTTTTGGATTTCAACCGAGAGGACTTAGTAAAGGAAGCATTGGATGCTTACAGAGTAGCTGAATACTTAGACTTTCAACCGAAATTCAATCTTTACTACAAAGAAGCCTGTGCCAACAATATATTATATCATACGGCTTCAACAGAAGAAGAGAAATCAGACTATTTATACGAAACTGTGTCCAATTTAAGGATGGCCTTTTCGAATGGGTTTAGCGATACATTGCTATTAAAAAATGATGTTCGTATTAAATCCATTACATCCCAATCAGAGTATAAGAGTATGCTTTTACACGTGAAAATAGAAAAGGGAAAGGGTAGTTCAAACGCGTTGTTTGACTTATTCAAGAATGCTTTTCCCGTAACACAAACAGCTGTGTTTGAAATTGACAAAACGAACGTGGAAATGGGTGATTATGATGAGTCGATCAGTTACGACTTTGCCAATTTTATTCCTGAAATGGAAAATACAGGCTTTGGCAGAGAAGTGACGCACGACTATTTTTATGTTGCTAAAATAGCTGAGACACCATTATATACTGCTTTAGTCTATAAGTCCATGAGCTTCTATGGTGATGACATGCAACCCGTCCGTGCTACATTAGTTACGTTTAATCCACAAGGAGAAATCATTGCCAAAAAAATTATCGCTTGCCAATGTTCTGCAGAAAAAATTAAAGATGCTAAAATAGAAAATAACATTGTTACCATTCACGATTATAAAAGGCAATGGGAACATGCCATGGGAAAAGTTGATCTTGGGAAAAACAAGATTATTGGATACGATTTGCAGGCCACAGTAAAGTATAAAATTGAGGACACAGGACAGATTGTAAATGAAGATGTTCCAGCCAACTATAAAGATTCCACAGTAGCATCGAAATAATTATTTTGTATATGAAAAATAACACGTTTTTTATTGTTGCAGTGTCATTGCTCATTTTTTCTTGTAGTTCTGAAGAAGTAATCACTGAAATTGTTTCAGTGCCAGCTATAAGAGCTAGTTATATTTACCATGCAGATTCTGTTTTACTTTATCTGGAACAAAACAAAGACAATTACAATGACCTCTCCAACGCTTATTTATTAAAAGCGGCTGAAATCGAAAACCAGGATTTAGATAAAGCTATTTATTATTGCAAAAGAGCCATTACTATACATCCCACACTAGAGCTTTACACTGCACTTGGTGATCTTCTGATTAAAGCTAAACATTATGAAGATGCTTATGAACTATATAGTTTTATTACACAGAAACGCTATAGGCCTTCTATCGGCAGTAGTAACTATATATTTTCAGCCCCTTCAGAAAATTTACTTTATCAATCCATAGTGATTCATCATCTGAAGTATGGATATTTTGATTCTTACGATATCCATCACTATAAAGAACTCGGATTTGATATTAAACAATTGGAAGACCGTTTGCTTCATGATCAACGATTGACAATAGACACTACTCCTTCTTCTTTGAATGTTTTCAAGTTGTTATTTATGACAGATGAAGAAATAGAAGAGTATAAAAACAGCGAAGAAGTTTATAAAGATTTTCTAGCCAGTATACCGGATACCTCATCCGTATTTGAGATCAATAGTAAACAGGTTTCACAATTTAAATACGGCCGAGAGTATGAAGAAATGGATGCTCCGCCAGCTCAAAATAGTTTTTATGCAAACTTTCTTCAGGAGATAAAAGATACGAACAGTGTATGGTACGAGTATAATTACAATCATATTTATCCATTGTACAACAACATCACAGTTATTGTATATGCTATAGATACCTCTGAAGCAGGCTGTCCGAAAGATATGAGGCACATATACCACCGTTTAGTATTGTACAATAATAAAGGTGAAATTATAAATCATAAAGTCATTGCTTTTCAATCAGGAGACGATCTTGCAACGGCTACCGTTAATCAAGAAGATATCTCTGTGAAGTTTTTTAAGAGAAAATGGAGAAACCCATACAATAAAAAGGATTTTGACAATGATCTCATTAAGATTGAAGAAATAGGCAGCGTAAGTTATAAAATGAATGTTCAGGGACAAATAGTACAACGAGGATCTCAACCTGACACAACCTCTGCACCTCTCTGAAAAAAGCCTGAGCGAATAATAGCTTCCGCAATCAATAAATTAGGCACCCAGCTTAACCAGGCCACCAACGTATACATTTCATGTGAATGCAAATGTATGAGCTGAGGAATAAAAATAACATACAAGCGCAAACTGATCGCAGATAAAGTCAAGGCGTAACTTCTGATCATAAAATCAATATGCTGTGCTACCTTTCTTTGTTTGATTTTTTGATAAGCGATAAGAGAAAACACCCACCACAACAACGATACGATGACAAAAGACACTTTGGCCCATAGGCCTCCATTGGCATAAAAGGACATGATTAAACCGCTTGGCGCACTAAAGAACAAAACCGTTACAAGGTATATCTTACCTAATAAGCGATGCAGGCGAGGATAATGCTCCAATAGGTAATTCACGAACTGAAAGATACCGGTAAACAAGACAAGAAGACTGGTACTGATGTGGATATAAAAGGCCCACCTCCAGCTTACAACGTGCAATATGGATTGCTTGGTAAGCAAAAAGGAGACATCGTATTCGAATGTAAAATAAGGAAGCGTCAGCTTTAGCATTAACCAACTAAAAACTAGCAGTATACCTACAAAAGCAACCGAACCTATTTTATTCATCAGATTGTATTTACTATTGGTTAACCATCTAAAAATACATAACTTTAAGAAAACTAAATAATTATTCCCCTACATCTCAAAAGATACATCCTTGGACTTTAACGAATTTAACTTTGACGCCGGACTATTAGAAGGTTTATCTTCTATGGGTTTTAATAAAGCTACTCCCATACAAGAACAATCTATTCCCGTTATTCTTTCCGGCAAAGATATTATAGCTTGTGCGCAAACAGGTACCGGCAAAACGGCTGCTTATGTGTTGCCTATTCTACATAAAATTCTTTCTGCTAAAAAGCGTCACCTCAATACACTTATTCTTTGTCCAACCAGAGAACTGGCACTGCAAATCGATCAGCAAATCGAAGGCTTTGCTTATTTTATTTCAGTCAGTTCTATTGCTATCTATGGTGGTGGAGACGGAGTGGTATGGGAACAACAAAAGAAAGCATTAAAAGAAGGAGCTGACATCATCATCGCCACTCCCGGACGTTTAATTGCCCAGTTGCAATCCGGAACTGTAAAGCTGGAACACCTTGAACATTTAGTATTGGATGAAGCCGATCGTATGCTCGACATGGGTTTCTACAGCGACCTGATCAAGATCATCAGTTACCTGCCTGCCAATCGTCAAACGATTTTATTTTCTGCTACCATGCCTCCCAACATGAGAAAACTAGCAGGACAGATTTTGAAAGATCCTGAGCAAGTCAACATTGCCATCTCCAAACCGGCAGAAGGTATTTTGCAACAGGCATACGTACTTTACGATAATCAGAAAGTAAACCTGATCAAGCACATTTTATCAGAAACAAAATTTAACAGTGTGATCATCTTTGCTTCTACCAAAGACAATGTAAAGGCATTGGATAGAGAGCTAAGAGCCAAAGGATTTTCAGTAGAAGCATTTCACTCTGATCTGGAACAAGTGGAAAGAGAAGCAATCATGCGTCGCTTTAAAAGCAGAAGTCTTCAAATCATCATTGGTACAGATATTCTGTCAAGAGGTATCGATGTCGAAGGTATTGACCTGGTCATTAACTTCGATGCTCCTCCTGATCCGGAAGACTACATACACCGCATCGGGCGTACGGCACGTGCTGAAACTACAGGTACAGCCATCACCTTCATCAATGAGAAAGACCAACGTAAATTCTACTCCGTGGAAGAATTGATTGGTAAAGAAATACCTAAACTTCCTCTACCGGCAGACTTAGGAGAAGGACCTGCCTATGAACCATTGAAGAAAAGAACGTTCATCAAGCCGGGTGGTGGAGATCGCAATAAACGACCTTTCAAGAAAAGATAGGGCTTCCTAACAGAAAGCAGCAGCATGTTTGACGTTCTCTACCAACACATCTTAAAGAAGGTAAACATAACTCCAAAGGAATGGGAGTTCATCACTCAACAATGCATTCCTAAAAAAGTCAGGAAGAAGCAATACATTTTGCAAGCCGGTGATAAAGCGGAGTTTTCCATTTTTGTCACTAAAGGTTGTCTGAGATCCTATTCTGTAGATGCTGCCGGAGAGGAACACATCGTACAGTTTGCCCTTGAAGGATGGTGGATCGGAGATACCAGTGCTTTCCTAACCAACGAACCCGCATCCTTTAATATTGATGCACTGGAAGATACAGAAGTCCTGCTTTTTCCAAGTGAAGCTTTAGATGCTATATTTGATCAGGTTCCTATGTTCGAGCGCTATATGCGTTTGTTGTTGCAAGGCAACTACGTAGCAATGCACAAAAGACTCGTATCCGCTATTAGCACAACAGCAGAAGAAAAATACCTCCGCATGCAAAAACAATATCCTGACATCATGCAACGTGTTCCTCAGCATATGATTGCTTCCTACCTGGGACTAAAACCCGAAACATTGAGCAGGATCAGAAAAAAGCTGGCCAGCGAAAAATAAACTAATTTTATCTTCCAAAGCATTGATCCAGATCAATGCTTTTTTTTGATACATGTCAATGCACGATACTACGCTGCATCGTATTTTTGTTTTGTCATCTGAGCACGAGCTTTATGAAAAAGATAATTGCGGTTATAGGTTCTTCTACTCATTCCGATTCTACCATCGTTTCTCGTATGGCAGCGCTGGGCTATCCTTTGCTTCTGGCTGATCAGAAGTGGGAGCGCGTGAAACAATGCATCCTGAAAGAACATCCAGAAGCCGTTGTAGAAGTATTGGATTGCTCTCATGAGTGCGCATGGCAAGCAGATATGATATTACTCTATCACAGCGATGAATATAAAAAACTACTTGACCACATTAAAAATGTTGTAACAGGTAAAATTGTGATTAATGTAGTCAGTGATTTACAAAATAAGGACGTTCAGCATTTATTGCCCTTTTCCAAAGTAGTAAATACATTGGCGGATTTCAGCCCGGAGGTAGTATCCTATACCATAAGCGGAGAGAACAATCAGGCGGTGGAACAGGTATTATTGCTTTTTGATGAAATAGGTTTTAAATCGGATAAACGTAATACCTAAATCAATGAAACATTGATTTAGGTCAAGAGATTTTCTTAACATGGGTCAATGGCCGAAAGGCAACAATCACTTAATCTTGTATCAGTTATTCTATGGTAATAAATAGATTGTCTAGGGACTACCATAGATTATAAAATATCCGCAAAGATGGATCGTAAAGATTTTATAAAGACACTAGCATTAATACCATTGGGAGGATACGCTATGCAACTGAACTCATTAAAAAATATTACCGATACATTCGAAAAGACTTCCAGAATGCCGGTCCTTTTCTTGGGTCATGGCAGTCCGATGAATGCCATTGAAGAAAATGATTATACGCGAAAATTTAAAGAAATAGGGAAATCATTACCTAAGCCGAAAGCCATATTAGTTGTATCTGCTCATTGGGAAACCAACGGAACATTTGTTACAGCCATGGAAAAGCCACAGACGATACATGACTTTGGCGGTTTTCCTAAAGCATTAAATGAATACCAATACCCAGCACCCGGAAGCCCAGAGTTGGCGCTGCAAACAAAAGAACTCATTCATGGCACAGAAGTTGGCTTGGATAAAGAGTGGGGATTGGATCATGGAGCATGGTCTGTCTTGTGCCACTTATTTCCTCATGCGGATGTACCGGTCTTTCAATTGAGTTTGAATTATAAGAAAGATGCGCAATGGCATTATGAACTGGCCAAAGAATTATCTGCCTTAAGAGACAAAGGCGTCTTGATTGTAGGAAGCGGCAACATGGTGCATAACTTGCGCATGATCAACTGGCAAAATCCAACGCAGTGATTTGACTGGGCAATCGAAGCCAATGAAACATTTAAAAACTTAATCTCTACCAATGATCATCAGCGATTAATTAATTACCAATCGTTGGGCAAAGCAGTTCAATTATCTGTACCTTCTCCGGATCATTACCTGCCTTTGATTTATACTTTGGCATTAAAAGGAGAAAAAGAATCCGTAGAATTCTTTAACGATAAGACAGACATGGGATCTATTTCAATGACTTCTGTGTTGATCAACTAATGTATTACCTTAATTAACTATATATCAATTTTATCAACTTAAATTTTAAACAACTATGAAAATTTCTCACGTAGCATTGACAGCAGCTCTTGCATTTTCTGCTTTGGCTTTCACAGCAGCCTCAATTACTTTTAACGTAGACAAAACAAAAAGTAAAGTTACCTGGATCGGTAGAAAAGTAACCGGCGAGCACACAGGTACTGTAAACATCGCGGATGGCAAATTGACTTCTGATGGAAAAAATATCCTTGGTGGTTCTTTCGACATGGACATGACCACCATCACTTGTACAGACCTTACAGATGCAGAATACAATGCTAAATTGATCGGACACTTAAAGTCTGATGATTTCTTCTCTGTTGACAAATTCCCAAAATCTACTTTGGCAATTACTAAAGTAACATCAACAGGAAATGGTACTTATAAAATCAATGGTAACTTGACCATCAAAGGTATTACTCAACCGATTGAATTCCCTGCTACGATTACAGTTGCTGCTACTCTAAAAAATAAGTATTGAAATAATAATGCTGAAAGCCTCTCACTCTCTTGGTGAGGGGCTTTATTTTTTGTTATATTTTTTGTATCTTGAAGATCGACACATGCATTAAAGTTCGTGCGTCAAGGCTTATGTTTGAATTAGAAACTTTATTTTTAACACTTTCCACACTGATCATTATCAGTATTCTGATTTCTCGATTGAGTAATAACATTGGTGTACCTGTGCTTCTGTTATTTTTGGCAATTGGTATGTTAGCAGGTTCAGAGGGACCGGGTGGTATTTATTTCAATGATCCTCAGCTGGCACAGAATATAGGCATCACATCCCTCGTGCTCATCTTGTTCTCCGGTGGATTAGGTTCCGAATGGAAACATGTTAAACCTGTTTTGTGGCCTGCAGTAAGTTTAGCTACTCTTGGTGTTGTGATTACTACTTTAGCGGTTGGTGCTTTTACAACATGGTTATTTAACCTGCCTTGGCACATCAGTCTTTTATTAGGAGCTATCGTTGCTTCCACGGATGCCGCCGCTGTATTTTCCATTATTGGAGCACGTAACATTAAGATTAAAGGGAATATCACTCCTTTATTGGAGTTAGAATCCGGCAGTAATGATCCTATGGCTGTCTTCCTGACCATTACACTCATCCAATTGGCTACAGCTAAAGAATCTTCTTACCTGTCAATGGCAGGAAGCTTCCTACTGGAAATGGGTATCGGATTAGCGATGGGATTGGTATTAGGTAAAGCGATTGTATTCCTCATCAATCGTTTAAAATTTCCTATTGAAGGATTGTATCCGGTTTTTGTTTTCGCTTCGGCATTCTTTGTCTATGCGCTTACAGCTATGATTCACGGCAGTGGATTCTTAGCGGTATATATTGCCGGTATGGTAGTGGGCAGTGCTAACATTGTACATAAGAAAAACATCTTTCGTTTTTTCGATGGCACCGCCTGGGTCTCTCAAATATTAATGTTCATTACACTGGGCCTATTGGTCTTTCCAAGCCATATTCTACCTGCTATACAAACAGAGTTTCTGATTTCTTTATTTCTTATCTTCATTGCTCGACCACTCGGTGTATTCATTTCTTTAATTCCTTTTAAGTATTCCATTAAAGAGAAAGCATTCCTCTCATGGGTAGGCTTGCGCGGAGCTGTGCCTATTATTCTGGCTACATTCCCTATGATTGCTGGGATTCCTGAAGCTCAGTGGATTTTCAACGTAGTCTTTTTTATCGTTATCACTTCTGCTCTTTTCCAGGGGTGGTCTATTCCATGGGTAGCCAAATTATTAAAGCTTAATGCTCCTCCCAATAAATTGGTTTCCATGCCTTCGGAGTTTAATAATTTAGATCAAACCAATCGTACATTGGTAAAATTGACCGTCCCTGATTCTGATCTGTTTTGTAACAAACCCTTAGTAGAAGTAAAAGCGCTAAAAGGAAGTCTCATTATTTCCGTTAAACGAGACACGAATTACTTTGTACCAAGCGGCGGATCTACTTTAGAACCAGGAGACGAAATTCAGGCTTTAGTAGACGATGATAAAATCAACGAATTGGTTGCCATAGTCAATCAACAGCTTGCTACACTATAAGTAAGATTTTAAGGTTAAAACAGGCTTTTTAAGGGCTATTTTTAACTTCCAAATGACATAACTACCTTTAATTTACCTAAAGCTATCTTTTAAAAATCTCATTTTTTAGCCCAAAAACGCAGTTGATGTAATATTTTTAATAATATATGAAAAACATGGAATCATTTTTACCATAAAATCGTATTCCAAGAGTATATGAAACTGCCGCTTGTGAAAACTTATCGTTCTTCTCACGTGTTTTAATACATCACCGATTAATCTTTAGGCTATGGAATACACCAAGATCTATCGAGATTTGCAGCCTGTTCTTAATAAGAAGTTAAGAAAAAGGAAATTGCTGTGTGTGATTTGGGGCATGGTAGGCATGCTGTTGTTTTTTTTAGGAGGATGGCTCTTTGCCATTATTCCATTTGTCATACTGATCACAGATTTTGTTTTCAAAAATAACATCAATCATAAAGGACTGACACTAATACAAGCTAGAGTCTTGAATAAAGTATCCCAACCTTCTTCCCATACAGTTTCAGAAGAGCATGCTTGTACAGGAAAATATTGCTTTGAACTTGATATCTATGAATCTGACTTTCTTTCCTGCGTTGGAAAAGTAAAAGCAAATAATATTCTACGCGGATTTAAAACCATCAAAGTAGGAGAGAACCTATTTGAAAGTTTTGAACCTGATACCGACGTTACACTGGTCGTATTGTCTAATAAAAAATGTGTGGCTTATGTGTTGAATGGAGAAGTGATGGTTGCATAAACCTTACAGGAAGAACAAAGAGCGAACCATATTCTTTGCATTCGCTCTTTGATACTTTTCTGTAAATAAGATTATTCTTTCCATTTGATGCTGCACCCTATGGCTTTGGTTTCTTTGATGCTGATGTCTTTTCCTGCTTCTAATGCAGCGATAGCATCCGCTACATAAAATTCAGTCGCTGCTTTGGCATCCTGGTAATTGTTATCAATCGCACCGATGTATCTAATGACATTTTTTACTCCTTCTTTCTGTACCAAGTAAACATGAGGAGTTTTGGTAGCACCGAATAATTGAGCGACAGACTGACTCTCATCATGAAGGTATACAAAAGGAAAATTCTTTTCCTTTGCTCTCTTCTTCATGTTTTCAAAACTATCGTCCGGATACTTTACAGGATCGTTAGGATTAATGGCTATTACAGGGTAGGTCTTCCCATACTTCTTTTGCAGATCAATAATTCTATCTTCATATGCCTTAGCATATGGACAGTGATTACAGGTAAATACAATGATATACCCTTTAGAATCTTTGAAGTCAGAAAGGCTCACCAATTTATCATCCGTATTTTTCAACTTGAAATCCGTGATCGTATCACCCACTTTATAAGCAGAAGAAAGCACAACAGCGGAAACCACTAAAAAGGTCAGGGATAAAAGTGCGATTGTTTTTTTCAAAATCATAATTAAGGATTTAAGGAATGGACAAGTTGCTCGAGTTGTGAATGCGTAAATGTTTTCTCGTAAAACTGTTTACTCGTATTGTGTTTAGATACAATTAAAGTCGCTGGTATGGATCCTGACCAGGTAGAGTCTACTTGATTGATCCATTGATTAAAATCTACTTCATCCAGCAAGATTACTTTGGCTGTGATGTCATTTTTTTTCAGACTGGCTTTTACCTTGTCTTTCATAGAGGCTTGATCTAAACTCACTAAAAGCACCTCTACATTTTGATCTTTATAATGCTTGTGAACTTTTTCAAAGTGAGGCAATTCTTCCATACAAGGTTTACACCAGGTTGCCCAAAAATTGATGACCTTTATTTTATCATTTTTCTGATGGATGTATTGCTCCAATGTGGGCCATTTTACCACTTCTACATCACCCTCAAGAGTCATTAAGCCAATGAATAATATAGACAGTACAAAGCTTTTCATTCGCGTTAATTTAATACAAGCAGAAGCTCGTTCAAAAAAAAATCAATTGCAAACCCTGTGGAAAAAGTTAGGGTATTTTACCCCTTTTAGGGTAATGGCTTATAGTATCAATGTTTGACCATTCGACTATAAGATCTTAACAACCTGAATGTTCAATAACAAGCAGGACAGCAGATAAAAATAGCAAACTGATGATGATCTTTTTCATAGCTAAGAACTCTAATTCCTATACCCAAAGCTAAGCGGCTTATATTATGGTTTGATTAATGAATGTTTAAGTATTTGTAACTTCAGCTTATAAAAGTGCTGTATTGACCAGAATGGGGAATAAAAAGGACAATACGCGCTATACTCTCATTAAAGAGATGTATGATGTACAGCACTCTGATGCAATCGCAGTTCTGGCATTATTTTTTAAACAGATTCAATGAATAAACAAAATTTTATGAGAGCACTATGGACAGGAGCGATAGGATTTGGATTGGTAAATATCCCCATCAAAATCTATAGCGCAACGCAAGACAGTAGTTTAGACCTGGATATGCTGGATAAGAAAGACCATGCGCACATCCACTTTAAACGAGTGAATGAACATACCGGAAAAGAAGTAGCTTGGGAAAATATTATCAAAGGGTACGACTACGAAGGTAAGATGGTGGTATTGGACGATAAAGATTTTAAAAGAGCCAGTGCTGAAAAAAGCGATCTGATCGAAATTCAGGAATTCATAAAAGAGGAAGAAGTAGATAGTATGTATTATGAAGTGCCCTATTATATAGAACCACAAAAGGCTGGACATAAGGCTTACGCTTTGTTAAGAGCTGCCTTAGAGAAATCTAAGATGGTAGGTTTATGCACATTTGTCTTAAGAACAAAAGAGAACCTGGCCATTATTAAAGCTTCAGATGGAGCTCTTATTCTGAATAAAATAAGATTCAAAGAAGAAATAAGAGATACCTCTGAATTGAAATTACCTGCAAAAAGTGAAGTCAAAGCCAACGAACTAAAAATGGCTTTGGCTCTTATTCATCAATTGGAAACGAAATTTGATATTAATAAATACAAGGATCAATATACGTCTTCTTTGATGAAGGTGATCAAGGCTAAAGCCAAAGGACAAAAGATGGCAGAGCCTAAACTAAAAGTGACGAGAAACACGAAGAAAGACCTCATGGAGCAGTTGAAAGAAAGTCTCAATCCTAAATTAAAAAGAGCCTAATGAGCTTAGTTCAGTATAAGAAAAAGAGGAATTTTAATCATACGCCAGAGCCCGCTGATCGTCCTAAAAAGACTATGTCAAAAAAAGCCTTGACTTTTGTTATACAGCGTCATCAGGCCTCTCATTTACATTATGATTTCAGGTTAGAAATGGAAGGCGTACTGAAGAGCTGGGCGGTGCCTAAAGGCCCTTCATTGAACCCCAAAGACAAACGTCTGGCCATGATGGTAGAAGACCATCCGTATGACTACGGAAGTTTTGAGGGAGAAATTCCTAAAGGGAATTATGGTGCAGGTGTAGTGGAAATTTGGGACAAGGGAACATATGAACACATCACTATTAAAGATCCTGCAGCAGGTAATAAACAATTATTGAAAGACCTTAAAAATGGTTCTGTAAAGATCGTTATGAATGGAGAGAAATTGAAAGGAGAGTTTGCACTTGTAAAAATGAAAGGCGATAAACCCACCAACTCCTGGTTGCTCATCAAGCATAACGATGAATTCGCTACGCATGATCCGTATAACAGTGAAGATTATACTTCTGCTGACTCTGCCGTGACCAAGGCGGCAAAAAAAAAAGTCCTACAACACCCATAAAGCATAAACGAAATCTCCAATCCATTCTATCTGAACTGGGTGCTGAAAAAAAGTATTCGGAGTATATTCATCCGATGCTTGCAAAGCCTGGTGGTAAGCCTTTTGACGATAAAGACTGGTTATTCGAAATCAAATGGGATGGATACAGAGCTGTTGCGGAACTAAACAAAGGCAAAATAAAACTGTATTCAAGAAACGGTGTTTCTTTTGAAAGTAAATACGCAGAAGTCGTCACTGCATTGCAAAAAATAAAACACAATATAGTTTTAGATGGAGAGCTTGTGGTTTTGGATAGAAATGCGAAACCAAGTTTTCAACTGCTTCAACATTATCCTGATGTACCGGAAGATTGCACACTGATTTATTATGTCTTCGATATTCTTGCTATAGAGGGGAAGGACATATATGATGAACCATTGATCGAACGAAAGAAAAAGCTAAAACGCCTTTTGCCTAAAAAATCTATTATCCGTTACTGCGAACATGTAATAGAAGGTGGAGAAGCTTTTTTTGAATGGATATTGAATCATGACCTGGAAGGCATGATAGCGAAAAAGGCAGATAGTTTGTACCATACCAATAAGCGAAGCAGCGAATGGCTAAAAATCAGGAATCATAACATTACTGAAGCATTAATTTGTGGTTATACCGCACCCAAAGGCGCACGTCCGATCAGAGTTTGAAAGAACTTTATCAGCAGATGAGTAAACTAGTTCAACAAAAAACGCCCTTTAATGAAAAAGTGAAAGTGAATGATGTCGTTACCTGGATCAAACCGGTGTTGGTATGTAATATCAAATATACCGAGTGGACAATGGACAAACAGCTCAGACATCCTGTATTTATGGGACTTAGGATAGATAAGAAGCCAGTGGAAGTGAAAGCAGAAAAGACAATTCCTATGGAAGCAGCAATTAAAAAAACAACTATAAGGAAATCTTCGGCGCCTGGAAAAAAAGGTACCGTAGTGAAGGTGGGTACAAAAGAAGTAAAATTGACCAACCAGGATAAAATGTATTTTCCTAAAGATAAAATCACTAAGGGAGATGTAGTGAAATATTATCAGTCCATTTATTCTTATATCATACCATACTTGAAAGATCGACCGCAATCATTGAAACGCAATCCAAATGGGATAGATGATAATGGCTTCTTTCATAAAGACGCAGGAGAAGGAGCTCCAGAGTGGGTGAAGTCCATCCCTTTGTACTCTGAGTCTGCCAACAAAGACATTGATTATATCCTTTGCAACGACCAAGCTACGCTGATGTATTTGAATAATTTAGGATGCATCGAATTGAATCCATGGAACTCCAGAGTAAAAAAATTAGATTATCCGGATTATATGATCATCGATATTGATCCTTCCGATAAAAATACCTTTGAGCAAGTGATTCAAACCGCACTGGTGGTAAAAAAAGTACTGGATAAAGCCGGAGCAATATCCTATTGCAAAACATCAGGCGCCACAGGTCTTCACGTCTATGTACCTATGGGGGCGAAATATGATTACAACCAAGTCAAAGACTTCGCACATTTGGTTGCTATGTTGGTGCAAGAGCAGCTTCCAGAGTTTACCACACTAGAACGTCCGCTTTCTAAAAGAAAAAACAGAATTTATATTGATTTCCTTCAAAACAGAAGAGGGCAAACGTTAGCATCCGCTTATAGTCTAAGACCCAAAGAAGGAGCGACTGTTTCAACCCCTCTGGAATGGAAAGAAGTAAAAAAAGGATTGAAGCCTTCTGATTTTACGATTCATAATATTTTGAAACGTGTAAAGACCAAAGGAGATCTTTTTGAGGGAGTGCTTGGCAAAGGAATTAATCTTAGTCACTGTTTAAAGCGATTATCAAACTAGAAAGAATATGAATAAGCTTCAGCATGTAAAAACAATCTTCCAGTCCTTTTTCCATTTATTAAAGGAGACATTCAATAAATGGAAAGAGCGAGAGCCATTTAACAACAGCAACATCATTGCTTATTATACAATTTTCTCTTTACCGGGCTTATTAGTCATTGTCATTAATCTGGCAGGTTATTTCTTCGGCAAAGAAGCTGTAACGCATCAGATAACAGGGCAGATAGGTGGTATAATAGGTGGAGATACGGCTAAAGCCATTCAGGATATTATTGCCAAAACCAGTCAAAATAGAGGCCTTACGATTTCATCCATTATTGGATTTGCGGTTCTCTTGTTTGGTGCCACAGGTGTGTTCTATCAGGTGCAGCAGATTTTAAATAAAATATGGGAAGTAAAAGCGAAGCCTAAGCAAAAATTTCTGAAGTTGATAAGAGACCGCATATTTTCCTTTGGACTTATACTGGTTATCGCCTTTCTGTTATTAGTCTCTTTAGTATTATCGGCCGGCTTAACGGCATTGAGTGATTGGGTTTCCATTCATGTTTCTGAATACCTGATGGTGGTGTTTAGAGTAATGGATATTGTGATATCCATATCTGTTATCACTTTGCTTTTTGCTTCTATCTATAAATTTTTGCCGGACGTACAGATCGCTTGGAAAGATGTTTGGGGTGGAGCCTTTTTAACCTCTGTACTATTTGTTATTGCCAAATTTGCCTTGGGTTTATATTTTGGGAATAGCAATCCCGCTTCAACTTATGGAGCAGCAGGATCGATTATTCTCATCATGTTATGGGTCTCTTATGCAGGTCTGATCTTGTTGTTTGGAGCGGAATTTACGAAAGTAAGCGCTAGCCAAAAGGGCAAAAAAATGGCACCTGTTGAAGGTGCCATGCTGGTCGATAGCAAGGATAATAAGTAAGCGAAGAGGACGCTCAATGCGTGGGATGTTTCTCGTATTTTTTGTATGTTCAATTTTGTCTCTCCCTATTTAAGCTGTAAGAAAAAGAACAAACGTCATAGTCTGACGTTTGTTCTGAAGTAAAGATAACATCATTGTATGTTGGTTTAACAATCGTATCTCTTTCTTCTTCTATAACCATCACACCAAAGCGTGAAAGGAGATCAGTATAACATCTTTCCCTTTTCCTACGCCGGTATTATCCAGTTCAGGTTCGATGGGTATTTCTCAGCCTGCCTTAGCAAGACACCCCAAAGGAAAAGATGTTATATATAGAACTGGAAAATCCATGCCAGAAAGTATAGCCCTTTGTTTCTCGTTTTAGCTAATATTTTTTAATCTACCTATTCTATAACTGTAGATTTATTGCACAGTTTGTGTATTTATTTCCAGCCAATAATTTTTATTATTTATGTTTTTTTTACATGAAATAGACGAATAAAAATTGGTCTTCGTTTTGAATTTATATGATACTGTATAAAGATTCGTTGAACATAAACAGTCTACAAAATGAACAAGAACCTGATAAAAATAGCATCTATATTCGTTGTAATGACAATAGTTATGTTATTGCCTGGCTGTTCATCTATCTTAAATCCTGAAAAAAATTTTCAATCTATAGTAAGACATGCCCCATTTGACGCGGTGATTGTACCTGGCTTTCCTCATCAAAAGGATAATTGGAGCATAGTAGTAAAATGCAGAGTCCATTGGGCTGTTTATTTATACCATAAAGGCATTGCAAAAAATATTATTTTCTCCGGATCTGCAGTCTATACACCCTATGTAGAAAGTGAAATAATGGCTTTGTACGCACAAGAGATGGGAGTTCCTAAAGAACATATATTTATCGAAAACAAAGCAGAACATACTTCTGAAAATTTATATTACTCTTATGTCCTTGCAAAAGAAAATGGATTTCAATCCATAGCCGTAGCGAGTGATATGGTACAATGCGGTTTTCTTAAACAATTCAAAAATAAGTTTAAGTTAAATGACGTAAAATTTATTCCAATCGTATATAGTGATTTGAAACTTAAAGAATACCCAGATCCCATCATCAATCAAGAGGAAGCGTTTGTTGCTGATTTTGTATCGTTGAAAGAGAGGGAAAGTTTTTTTGAGCGTTATAGAGGAACACACGGTTATAAAATCAAAAAATTATTAAAAGCAAGCAAACAATCTTATCCTGGTCCAAGCTATGGAATGGAGAAAGCTTCATTAGAGCATAGTATGCAGAATACCCATTAATCTATTGAAAAAAGAGCGAAGCCTTGTTCTAATTCACCGGTGCGAAACAAGTTGACTGTATGATGCGCCAATCGAGTAGGTTCAGGTAATCGATAACGACCCATGCAGCCACGAATGATTGTCAAACTATCTTCCACACTCATTTTATGTCCCGGAGAAATAAAGAGGGGCTTAACTTTATTTTTACTTCTAAAAGTCCATCCGATAACCTCTTCTTTTTTCTTATCATAAATGGGAGTGGATGATCCCGCTTCTTCTAAAGGTTCAGAAATGCGTCCATACAAAATTTTCTTAGCACAACCCATCGATACCTGATCTGTAAGAGCACCAAAATGAGCCGCTATTCCCATTCCCCTGGGATGAGCGATGCCATGGCCATCAACTATTAAAACATCGGGCTTGTCAAGTAATAATTTCCATGCTTCCAGCAATGCAGGAACTTCTCTGAAGGCAAGATAACCTGGTACATAAGGGAAAGTAACCGGAATTTTTACAAGAGCCCTTGACAGAGGTTTTAATTCCGGATAACTCAATAACACTATACCGGCATAGACATCCGGACTGTACTTATTGAAAGAGATATCGGCTCCGGCAATGGTTTTTATTTCCTTATTCAAAGGAACCAGTCTTATTTTTTCCTTCAGTTCTAATTGAATTTTAGTAGCTTCCGGAATAGTTAGTTGGTTATAATTCAGTGAATTCATACTGAGAGGCCTATTATTAATAAACAGCAGTAAACTTTAATCACTTTCAGTTGTTAAGCGTATACTTCAAGAATAACAAAATAGAAATGAAGAAAACGGTTCATCTATTGTATCACTTTTTAATTTTTGGTAGCGTTGCTTTTTTAACAAGCAGTTGCTCCATCATTCGTAATAACTTTTATACAGATCCTGTAAAATGTTATAATGAGGCGATACCGGACAAACCTTACGATGCGATAATCGTTCCAGGTTTTCCGCATGATACGGCAAAAGGCTGGGACCGTATTGTCCAGGGCAGAATTTATTGGAGCCTTTTTTTATATGAAAGAGGCTTTGCGAAAAATATAATTTTTTCCGGTTCCGCTGTGTATACGCCTTATGTAGAAAGCAAAGTCATGGCCTTGTATGCGGAACAACTTGGAATACCGAAAGAACATATTTTTGTAGAAACACAGGCAGAACACAGTACAGAAAATCTTTACTATGCTTATACACTTGGCAAAGAACAAGGTTTTAAAACCATTGCCTTAGCCACTGATCCTGTACAATCTAGTTTTCTGGTCAGTTTTAAAAGGAAATTCAAACTGACAGATTTAAAGTTCATTCCTATCATTTATGATACACTCGAGGTGATGACAAAGAGCAATCCTAAAGTCAATGTAGATAGGGCTTTTGTCAAAGATTTTATCGCTCTTCCTGAAAGAGAAAGCTTATACCAAAGAGTAAGAGGTACTGGAGGAATAAAAATTAAACGAATACTTAGACAACAAAGGAAAGATGCCCGTAGAGAGAGGAAGAGATTAAAAAGAGATCTGAAATCAGAATAGATTTTATTCTTCTGATTTCAGATTTCAGATTTCACTTAATACTTTACTACTTTACGATAAGTCATTTCCTCATCGATTGTGATCTGTACATTGTAAACACCCTTTGAAAGGAACGATAAGTCAATACTTTGACCATTTTGTACCGTGATATTATCCGTTACAAGATGACTCAATGCATCGTAAACGCTAACCTGCGCCAGCTCATATCCTGAATTGCCAAGATCTAATTGTAAGAATCCTTCCGTAGGATTAGGGAATAAGGAGATAGATTCTAATAGGTCATTATTTACCATTTGACGTTTTGCTTCTCCGGTACAAGAACCTTTATCGATCCAGGCATCCTGCCAGTGTGTACCCGTTCCCGGAGCATAGGCTACAGCGGCACTGTTACACCATCCCGAATAAGGCCAAGGACGGCATTCGTAAATTCGATCACTATTTTTAACAGTGTTCCCTGCCGTGTATCCGCTATTCTCACGATATATAGCGAGGTTGGTGCAAAGATTAATTTGCACTGTATTGGTCACATGAATGTAGGTGTCGATGACCACAATGCCACCTTGCGCATAAGTCACTTTAGCGACAATGGGCAAAAAGTTGCCTCTTGATGAAGTACCTGAAGGTATTGGACTATAAACAAGTGAATAGGGAACAGCAAGTACTTCACCTACTTTTTCTGTTAAACCGCTGAAGAAATATTCTACTTTAGTAATCCTTGATTCACCTCCGTTGGCATTGATCTGCAAATTAATCGTGCCGCCAAAATTGTAGTCGGCATTAGCAAGAGGAGAAATAAATGTTGGCATCGCATCTACCGTTAATGTGATGAATGCCGGATCACTGACTGCTCCTAAATTATCTGTTGCGATGGCTTTGATGTGATGAAGACCGGCTTCGATACTACTTTTATCAATAAAATAAGGCGCGACAGTAGAAGAGGAGAGGTATTGATCATTTTCATAGAAATCTACTTTTTGAATCGTACCATCGTCATCCATAGCAGAAGCGATAACTACCGTATGATTGCCTGCCTGAAAATAAGGATTAACTGGAGCAATAAATGAAACAGTCGGCTTCAGGTTTAAATGAGTAGAACCGCAGGGACCGATAAATTTCCATACTCCCCATTGATTACTTAAATCCGGTTGATCGTTTAGCGTCCACCATTTATTTTCGAAAATATTTCCTTCATAGGCGATACGTTGCCCCGGAGCAGCATACACATGAGTGCTGCTCCATGCAAGCGTATTGGAACAATGATCTGTAGTAGGATTGACAAGTATAATTACTGCTTCAGAAGTTGTCACAGCACCTTGATCATCTGTAGCTTTGGCAACTAGAGTAAAAGTACCGGATGCAATGTTCGTCCAGCTGCAGCTATAAGGAGCTGAAACAGCTTCACCCAATTTTTGCGTACCGTTATAAAATTCTACTTTTACAACTGACCCGTCACTGTCAGCTGCAGTCGCTTGAATGATCACATGGCCTGGAAATGAAAACTGCTCATTGTTTTCAGGACTTGTGATGGTCACTGTTGGATAGTTGTTCACACTATTAGATTGTGGTATAGTTCCTGAAATGGAATAAGACCCTAATGAAGAATAATCAGTATAGCCCTCCAACATGGGATCTCCATGGCCCGTTCCATCTACAGAAACATAATACAGACCAGCTTTAAGGTTCTTTGTCAATAAGACATTCAATCCTTCCTGATCGATTCTGTCGATCAGGTTATAATTTTGATCATACAGCTTTACCAGTATGTCCAGGTTAGCATGTCGGTTTGCCACATTGAAAGAAAGATTCACTTCACCTCCGCCGGTTGAAAAGGAAAAGAAATCTACATCCGTGCGCTGCGAAATGACGCCATTATTCTCTGTGGCCAATACTCGGTCGGCCTGCAGTACGATAGCTGTAGCATGTGTGGTATTATCGTCGTGCTCATCTTCACGAAAAGTAAAACCATTACGCGTAGCAATGACTGTAATATCGTCTTCACCATTGTTTGCATTGAGGTATTCCCCTTTACTGAATTGGACAATATTTTCATAATAACCCACTCCCATGATAGGCGCCCAATCACCGGCACCTGCATAATATACTTCAGAAGGTGCGGTTCTTCCGTCATGACCAAGAAGTAAGGTATGCCCGATTTCATGAGAGCTGACTTCTCCCACATTTTTCCCTCCGGTACCTACACCACTGGTAAAAGACCAACATGGTTCCTCATAATCGGTCCAAGTAAATCCTCCGATGTACGCAATACCGCCATAACCAGGACCTGCTGTATTAGTAGGAGTGACCATGCAGCGAATTCTTTTGCCCGGCTTAGCCGCATTGAATACATTTACATCCGTTGTTATGTTGAGGTCGAAAGCTCTGTAATCCTCACTTACAATTTCCCAGGCTTCCAGAATATCCGCATCAGACATTCCGGAAGGTAATGCATCGATTGGTTTTCCTCCGTTCCATCCGCTGTTGCTGAAATATTCTCCGTCAAAATCCAGGTAAGCGACAAAAGCAGATCCGGGATAACTTTGTAAAGCATATACATTTTCTGTTGTTGCAGGAGCAGCGCCTCGCACAGCTTTTGAAGAACGTTTATGGGATGGTAATTCTTTAAAGTCCACACAAATTACTTGATCAATGTCTACACGTCGAACATAGACATCGCCTTTTGCGTCAGAAAAAATTTCATACGCCAATTTCTGATTTTGAAGGATAATCTTTCCTTCTGCTTCTGTTCCTGTAATGCTCAAAAAGAAAGAAGACTGATCGTATGACTTTATTTCCCCAATAAAGCTATTCGTATTTCCGTTCTGTTTTTTTTCATTTGTTACAACAGTGAGTACTGTTTTTGTTTCAACGGCAATATCCAAGTCACTGTATGCAGTCTTTGCATGCGCTTCAAGGTTGCTTTTCTTTGCAGTCAACTGATCCAACAGTTGCGTAGTTGTTCCGATAAATAGTTTATCACCTTGTTGTTGCGCGAGAGCATGGATAAAGGCTCCCAGCGATAAGACACTGCTCGTTATCAGTGTCAATAGAAATTTTTTCATACTGGTATTAACATTAGCTGGT
The DNA here is from genome assembly GCA_029237685.1 of Cytophagaceae bacterium. Taxonomy (GTDB): domain Bacteria; phylum Bacteroidota; class Bacteroidia; order Cytophagales; family Cytophagaceae; genus JACMQM01. Next base: position 21,291 of record JAQZBV010000067.1, read on the forward strand.
TATAAAAATTAAAAAATTGAGTCGCACAAACATAAGTCATCGTGTAAGCTAAAAACAAATTAGTCAAAGCTAATTTTTAACATTTGAAGAATAATTCAATTCATTATTTATAAAATTCTAAAAGGCTAATTTAGTATCTAACAAGATATTAGAATACTTATAAAAAAAAACGACAACCACTTGCTGTGGTTGTCGAATGGTTATACTTAAGTGCTATCTATTCTTATTTTTATTATTTTTTCTTCTTCTTTGCTTCGTTGTATCTTTTGTTGACTTCATCCCAATTCACCACGTTCCAGAAAGCAGTAATGTAATCCGGTCTTTTGTTCTGGTATTTTAAGTAGTATGCATGTTCCCATACATCCAGTGCCAGCACGGGAGTGCCTTTTACTTTTACTACATCCATCAAAGGATTGTCCTGATTAGGAGTAGTAGTGATTTTTAGTTTTCCTGTTGCATCAACAATTAACCAAGCCCAACCAGAACCGAATCTTGTCTTGGCAGAATCAGCAAAAGCGGTTTTGAATTTATCAAAAGAACCAAAGGTCGCATTGATGTCTTCCAATAAAGGGCCACCTAAGGTATGACCTTCAGGTCCCATTACAGTCCAGAACAACGAGTGATTGTAATGTCCGCCGGCATTATCTCTTACCGCTTTATTGTATTTACTCACGTGTGTAACAATCTCTTCTATGCTTTTATCTTTCAATAAGGCATTCGCTGTAACTTCTTTATTTAGTTTTTCTACGTAAGCAGCGTGGTGCTTGTCGTGATGAATCTCCATTGTTTGTTTGTCAATGTGTGGTTCTAAAGCATCCAATGGATAGGAGAGAGCCGGTACTGTAAATTGAGCTTGAATAGGTGAAGCAAGTAATGCTGCGATTCCTATTGACAAAAGAATTTTTTTCATAGTTGACCAATCATTTTATAAGTGGGTATGCAAAAGAAAACATCTTTTTCTCTTACTTGTTATACAAGTGTAATAAATATTACGGGTATTTTATTCGCCGTTCGTTTATTACTACAGAGGAAAAGATGTTAATCAAATAACTGTGAATATTATGCCAGATTTTTAATTACTCGTATTCAACGAATTAAGATGTATTTATTCTGATTTCAGGTGAAAAATTTTACTCAAAACGAGCAAGTACATAGTAAAATAAAAAAGGTAGTTAATTATTTCTTTACCACCTTATAATCTCCCATAATCGAACCGTTCTTCGTTCTGACCTGAAGAATGTAAGTACCCGGAGATAAGCCTGAAACATCCAATGGCAAAAGTGTAGTACCGCCTGATACTTCAGCTTCAGGGTTTGCAAGCACAGTTCTTCCCAGCACATCAAAGAGCTGGAGGTACGCAAGATCTTGATTCAATGAAAACAATTCTACTGTGATAAGGTTCTCAGTAGGGTTCGGATAAATACTCACTTGTCCTGATTGAACTCCGATGTTTACCGCTTGAATTTTACTGTATGAAAATGATTGATCCTGATCGATACTTTTTAATCGGTAGTAATTCATACCGTTAGCAGGATTGTAATCTGTATGATAGTATGTTCCCGCACCGTTCATGACGCCGCTAGAAGGTTGTTGGTGTATGGTATTCCAATGCAATCCATCCGTACTTACTTCCAATTCGAAATGACTGACATTAATTTCGGAAGCCGTTTTCCAATCGATGTTTACTGTTTTTTCACTCCCTGCTTTGACTGAAAAAGAAAGCAAGTCCAAAGGCAAGGAAGGACACACCACATAAGTGATTACTGTATCATTAGGAACATTGAACGATTGACCGTCTGTGAAAGTCACCGACCTCGGCCCTTTGCCCGGAGGCATATAGATCATGTAGTGTTTACATGCACCTTTCACGAACACTTGATAACCTGTGATGTTCGCTCTAATGGTAGGGTCGATCACGCCTACACTGTCAAAGGTACGATTCCAATGATACGTGAACGCTTTTTTATCCGCTGACCATAACCCATTGTTTGCATTGAACGCGGCGATGGCTGCACCGGGATTGAACGTGGCCTGTAAGGCGTTTATCTCTTGTCCCCAACCGCCCCAACCGGCATAGTTCTGGCCGATCTGCGCATACTCCGCAGCTGCACCGGCTGAATTCATGCCTAACCAGGTAGAAGCACCTGTCGCAGGTAAATAAGTAATGCCATGAATGTACTCCGGTTCTGTTCCAAAAAAAGTGGCATAATTACCGCCCCAATTGTAGAGCATCGTTAAGTGTTGATGATTGTAAGCATTCGCATAAGGAGCTCCATTGACTACATTATCTACATCAAACCAATATTGTCTTGCTGCTTCTGTTTCTGTAATGTATAACAAAGCTCCCAGATCTCTTATCGTCGTGCTTCCTGTAACCACAGAAGAAGCTTCCCCCCAGAGCAATACACCCGTTGCAAAATGTATAGCTTCTGATACCGATTCCTGATCGGCCGCTTTCGCATCCGCCCAGGAGTGACCGGCATAAGGATCAAAATATTTCAGGTAAGGAAACCATGGTCTCACTGTACCGTTAGCACCCGGATCCGTCATGTCTTTGGTTTCATTGGCAATAGAACGTATGATCGTTTCCACCATCGGTCCATAATTCGTGACAAAAGCAGGGTCATAACGCGCCAGAATTGCCGCGGCATTGACAAAGTAACCTACGTGAAAATGAGCATCGACAAATGTTCCTGAACTACCAAAACCGTTCGGGTAATGCGACATGTGATTGAAGGTAGGACTGTAGGCGAAGTAGCGGTTATAATCTCCGTCATTTGCTACCAACCAATCCTGTAGCCTGGATCTTAATTGATTGAGGATGGTATTGAACGCGGCATTGTTACCGACTTGTTTGGCGATTTGCAAATTTGTGGTGAGTTCGACAAACTGATCTTTGGCGTAGCCATCGGCTGCTGTTGGCATATTGGCTAAGCTGCCTGCAAAAGCATTGAGGTAAGCATTGATGGCTGCTGTGGTACCGGTATTGGCCCAACCTAAATTAGGCAATATACCCAAGTGCGGCATCACTGTTTGAAACGTACTTGAATTGATCAATTTCATTTCTCCGCGAGGGGAAGGGTAGGTCAGCGTCGTACTTGTAGCGCCCGTTACTTGCGGCGAGTACAACCATTGATGACGGTATAAGGCCTGCAATGTACCGGTATTCGCTGCACCGTATACATTGTTTGTGGTGGTAGCAAAATTGGTCGTAAGTGTAGCGGTTGCTTCGTTGAAAGCGTAGGTATGCGTGGTTTGTGTAATAAAATTGAAGGCTTTCTGAGCGAACAAATTTAACGTGGCTTGACTGGCATCAGGCAATACGGCTACCGTAACAAACTTTGCCGCATTAGGAATATCTGCATTGAAATTGGCACCGGGTGTCATACTTCCTATAGCACCCGCCATACTGGCTATGGTTGCTCCATTCAAAGTAGTACCTGGAGGAAAAAATAAACCTATGATGCCCGTTGTAGGGCCAGGGCTGGTAGAAACGGAAATCGCATGCACATTCGCATCGGTATAAATCGCATTCAAGGTGGAAGTTCCTTGGTTGTAAAAATTCATATCTGTATTGCCTTGTCTTGAGACAAACAAATAAGGAGAACCACTTGCGGTAGTTGCCGTGATGACATCACCGCCATGGGTTTGACGAAACGTTGCATGGTAATCGCCGTAACCGTCAACTGTTGTATTCGGAGAATTCTGACCGATGAAACCGACTCTCATATGAATTAATGCCGGTCCATTATTCACTTGATCGGGACCGCTGACATTGTTCGCATGTCGATTGTCCTGGATAGCAAAACCCGCACTGGTAGCATTCAATACCAAAGGATAAGGATACATGGTTTCGGAATGGTTATCTCTAAATCCAACTTCACCATCCGTACCATTGCCTAAAGTTGTGTGCCAAAGGGCAGAGGTCCACCATTGATGGCTTTGAAAGGGGCCGGTATAATTTGGACCTTTTGCTATAAAAGTAGCGCCAGCTGCACCACCACCTATGACATCAAATGTATTGATCGAACCTCCATAGTCATCCGGAGGAAGGGTGAGGTTATAACTACCCGTTGCGCCGTTTGGATTTACCTGTTGCGCATGAAGATCAGGAAGACTAAAAATTAAAAACAACAGCCAGACACTCTTACGGACTAAGTCAAGTAAAGTGGAGTATACACTCACTCTATGCATGATAAGTTTGTTCATAAAATCTATTAGCGGATGTTCAGATACAATGAATACAATTCCATAAGGTTTTATCGGTAGTAAAAATTCCCAATGCTACTGTTTCAATTCCCTTTATCATTTATATATAGCACTAAACTAACTGTTATACATTGAAAAACCTAGAGAAAAACTTGATATATTTATATTATTTATAATTTAAATCATATAAAAATCGCTTAGAGCACACGGAAATATGGCTAAAATAGAGTTTAAGCCTGTTTATTGTAAAAAGCCTTTCGATTAAAAACAATCGACAAAAGGAGTCATAAAGCCTGGTAAGATGAGACTTTATCTGAAATCATTTTATGGCGGAAAACAGAGCTGTTACCTAGACTTCACAGGAGTAAAATAGTACAAATATTCCCATCGGATTTTCTCCTTTAATGGAAGTCTGAGCGGAGTAAGCCTTTTATTAAAATTGCTTGTAGAAGTCTATATTACTGTTCCATAGCAGATAAAACGGCCAAATACTTCGACAAATCACTTAAAATGAATGTCAAAACGTATATCATCTTAGTGTTAAAGTTTTCATTTTCTCTTGTTCAAGTCTTTAAAAAATACTAGTTTACATACATTGAATACGAATAAACGAGACATTACCTATGAAAAAGCCACTACTTGTTCTTTTTTTGCTGTGTATCAGCACCATCGCTTTCTCTCAAACGTTGGAACAAAAATGGCGTACGATGCTTGAAAAAGCAGAGAATTACGAACCCTATAAAGTCATTAAAAAGACCGAACTGGCTGACTTTTGGAAATCCACAAACGATACCATCCAACGCTATCAAAAAGAGATCAAAGGGCAGGGGGCATTGATTGCCAATCAAAAATCTGAAATCACACAATTAAAAGCACAAACGGTAGAATTAACTAACACACTTTCACAAAATGAATCGGACAAGAACAGCGTATCTTTCCTGGGTATTAAAGCCAATAAATTCGCTTACCTTTCTACTTTAATGCTTTTGTTCGTCATTGCCTTATTTGGTATAGGTGTATTGTATTATATGTTTATCAACAGCAACAGCATTGCGTCTCAGAAAGTAAATGCCTATCAAGTGTTGTCGAAGGAGTTTGATGAATACAAATTAGGAAAGATTGAAATGGAGAGAAAACTCCGCAGAGAATTGCAAACGCAGGTCAATAAACTGGAAGAATTAAAAAAGGGAAATGGGTAATTACCACGACCACGACGATACACATCACCACCCTCATCACGGACATGAAGGCCATCATCACCATCATACTACCGGCAATATAAAAGTTGCCTTCTGGCTCAATCTTACTTTTTGCATTCTCGAGTTTGCCGGAGGATTATTCACCAACAGTGTCGCTATACTTTCCGATGCCTTGCATGACCTGGGGGATTCTTTTTCCTTAGGACTAGCCTGGTATTTTCAAAAAATTTCTCAGCGCAAGAGAGACAAACTATTTTCTTACGGTTACAAGCGTTTTTCTCTGTTAGGCGCATTGATCAATTCCATGATCCTGCTTATTGGTTCTGTATTCATTGTAAGAGAAGCCATACCTCGCATCCTTCATCCGGAAGCATCCAATGCGCAGGGAATGATCATATTTGCCTTGGTCGGTATTGCTGTTAATGGTGTGGCTGTACTCCGTTTAAAAAAGGGATCATCTATCAATGAACGGGTCATCTCTCTTCACCTCATCGAAGATGTACTGGGCTGGGTAGCGGTATTGATTGCAGCTGTAGTCATGTTGTTTGTCGACATTCCTGTGCTTGATCCTTTGCTCTCTTTATTGATCACAGGCTATATTCTATTCAACGTGGTAAAGAACTTAAAACAAAGTCTTACTATTCTTTTGCAAGCTGTACCTATGGATGTCAATGCAGAAGAATTAAAAAAACAATTGCTGACTATTCCACATATTCTGGATGTACACGATTTACACCTCTGGACATTAGACGGCAACTACAATATTCTTAGCATTCATGTGGTGCTGGAAGAGCATACCAGCATGGACGAAGCGGAGAACATCAAATCGCAGGCAAGAGTGATTCTGGAAAAACTTCATGTGCACCACATTACCATAGAAACCGAAACACCTTCGCAGGTCTGCGGCTTGCAACATTGCTGATCTATTCTTAATTTTTTGATTGTCTGACTAAAGAAGAGATTCTGAACTAAAGCTTCCAGCTGTTGATCAAATCGGCTACAGTTTTTTGGTAAATTTTAAGCTCTTCAGCCGTTTGTTTAATGAATCCATTATCCGATAATTTACCCACTACAGCATCCATTTCCTGTTCATTATCATAGGTCATTTTTCGGAAGGGATTGGTATAATCTTTTTTCCTGGACTGAAGGATTCCCTCTGTCACCCACTGCATCGTAGGAAGAGATTGGGCCAAGGTTTGTTTGAAATGTGAAGCAGTAAATGCTGCCGGTGTAGTGTTTTGCACATGCAACATGCTGGCGATAGCGTGTTGAAGTTTGTCCAAAGGATATTGAGCACTCAATGTGCGGTACTCCGCATGTAGGTCGTGCCAACTATTAATTCCACCATTTTTGATGCGGTTCTTCATTTGGAGCAAAGAACTTTCTTCGATCAATTGTCCGCCGACGTTGTGCCAGGCTGAACGTTTGGAAGCCGCAATGACAGGAATAATCTGATCGAATCCGCTGGTCTTATTTTCTTCAATAAATTTCAATAGATTACGCAAACCATATAAGACAATCATTTCTTTAAATAAACCGTAAGCCTTATGCACCTTGAGCAGCTTTACTTTGCGTTTGCTGTTCTCCATGCCTTCCGCATAGATAGACAAAGCGGCTACTTCTTCCGGTGAATGCATCAACAATTGTTTTCCTTTCTCCTGATAGTCTGCCGCTAGATCAGTTCCTGCATTTTTATACCAGGCTTTACCCACCGCTATTTCCATCAACGCTAAGGAATGAATCATTTCCTCTACCGAATCGGGAGCCAGGTAATCGTATTCTATATACTGTGTCTTATCCGTGCGTTTGTCTCTGTCGATGTACTTCCAGGAATTACGAGCCAGAGCATACATGTTGTGCATGAACCAATAACCGGGCATGATGTTCAGCTGGTTTTCATGTTCATCGGTGACAATCAAACTGAATGGAAAAGGAATGTTCAATTCAGACATGTAATTTCCTTTGGAAATAATGTTGAACGAAGCAAAACGGGAATTATGTTTCAAGGTCACGGAAAGTCCCGGCCAGAATCCTCTACCTGTAATGATTTCGCCGTCTGCGCCTCTGGAGTTGTGGTTAGAACCGATGGTCGCACCGGCAGCCATATTGCTTTGCCCCATGATGAGTGCAGCAATCAGGAAGGAATTATTATGATGTTGCTCGTGCGAAGGGAAAATCAAAGAGTTCAGTACTTCGCAACAAGAAATCGTCGCGTTATTGCCCAGGTAAGAGTTAATCAAACGAGCGCCATATTTCAATTGAGAATGAGAAGCCATCACAAATCGAACGGCCTTGACACCGTAAAATATTTTACAGCCGTAACCGACAATACCGTTAACCAATTCACATCCTTCACCAATCTGAGAAGCTGCTTCGGCACTGCTGTTGATGGTAAGGTTCTTTAACTTATTCGCACCTTTGAGGTAAGCATCGGTACCGATGGTAACGTCTTTTATAATCTTGCAATTTTTGATCACACTGCGATCGCCAACCATTCCATAATAACCGCGTTGTGCATCGAACTGCTTTTCCGTGAAGGATTTAAACTTGTTCATCAACTCCTCGTCTTCGCGATGGCGAGTCCATAAGTAAGCATCTCCCGGCAGCATGCCATCAAAGGGCAGGACACTGCGCCCTCCATTTTCGTTGCAGAGTTCCATCCAGATGCGAACCTGTTCTGATTCACCTTCTTTGACAATGCCATTACCAAACTTCGCGTAATCGGTAGTGGCCATTTCATTCACATTGAATAAAATGACTTCGTTGCCGATGATGTAATGAGAAAGAAAATTAACATTGTGCACGACCACATTGTCGCCAAAGTCGCAAGAGCAAATGGTACTGTTGTACAAACCTACCGGCAAACGCAGATTATGAAATTCCAGGTAATAAGCTTCCAATTTACCGATGCGAATCATACCGAAGAAATGACAATGCTTCACCAGTTGCGGATCAAAAGCATCGGCTACAAAAATATTGTTCCAATCGTCAGAAGTATTGTCGTTGCGCACCAAGGCTTCTATTTCATAAGCTGTCAGCTTGCGGTGAACGGTCGAAGTTCCTAATTGTTGATTGCGTAAATGGTATTCATTCTCCTCTTTCTTTAAAAAAGATTGATCGATGAAATTATAACCCAAATCAGCTAAGGGTCTTTTTTGAATGCGGTTCATAAAGCTTATTAAAGAACGATTGATTATTCCACCGTGACAGACTTGGCCAGGTTTCTTGGTTTGTCTACGTCACAGCCTTTCAATACTCCAATGTGATAGGAGAGCAATTGCAAAGGAATAACAGAGATCAAAGGAGCCACCAATTCATCGGCTTCCGGAATGAAAATAACATCATCGGCCATGCCTGGAATCACCTGATCTCCTTCGGTGATTACGGCAATCACTTTTCCTTTTCGTGCTTTGATTTCCTGTATGTTGGAAACCACTTTTTCATAGTACGTATCTTTGGTCGCCACAAATACTACCGGTAAGTGCTCATCCACCAAAGCAATCGGACCGTGCTTCATCTCCGCAGCAGGATAACCTTCTGCATGGATATAGGAGATCTCTTTTAGTTTCAAAGCGCCTTCCAAAGCAATCGGGAAGTTGTATCCTCTGCCCAGGAATAAAAAGTCACGGGCATCTTTATATTTTCTTGCAATGATTTTGATGTGTTCGTTCATGGCCAGAATAGCCGTTACCTTATCCGGTATGGCTTCCAGTTCATCCAATAAATGTTGGAAACGTTGACCGGTGATGGTGCCTTTTTCTTTCGCTACCATTAAACCTACCAGACACAGTACAGCCAATTGAGCGGTGAACGCTTTGGTGCTCGCTACGCCGATCTCAGGACCTGCGTGTGTATAAGCACCGGCATGAGACATACGCGCGATAGAAGAACCTACGACATTACAAATACCGAGTATGATCGCTCCTTTTTCTTTGGCGCTTTCAATAGCGACTAAGGTATCGGCTGTTTCACCGGATTGAGAGACCGCGATGATCACATCTCCTGGCCCAACTACCGGATTGCGGTAACGGAATTCAGAAGCATATTCTACTTCTACTGGTATGCGGCATAATTCTTCAATCATGTATTCAGCCACCAAACCGGCATGCCAGGAAGTACCGCAAGCTACGATGATGATGCGTTTGGCATCTTTCAATACGCCGGCGTATTCACTCAGTCCGCCCATGTTGAGGGTACCTTTGGAAGCATCCAATCTACCGCGCAAACTGTCAAAGATGGTCTGCGGTTGTTCAAATACTTCTTTCAGCATGAAATGTTCAAACCCACCTTTTTCAATGGTGGCAAGTTCCATGTCTAATTTTTGAATGTAAGGCGTTTGAATTTCGTTGGAGCTATTTTTAAGGATGAGTTCGTCCGCTTTCAGTATGGCTAACTCGTAATCGTTAACATATACCACTTCCTTTGTGTATTCGATAATAGGAGAGGCGTCGGATGCTAAAAAGTGTTCTCCTTTACCGATACCGATGACTAATGGGCTGCCTTTGCGGGCAGCAATGATGGTATCTGGATTGGCCTGATCGATCAGCAAAATGACGTAAGCGCCTACCACTCTCTTCAGTGCAATACGCAAGGCTTCTTCGACACTGCATTCGTTGCTGTTGCGAATCTCCTCAATGAAGTGTATCAATACTTCTGTATCGGTATCACTTTTGAATGTATGCCCTTGATTGATGAGTTCATGCTTTAAATGTGCATAGTTTTCAATGATCCCATTGTGTACAATGGCCAATGTGCTATCGCCCGATAAATGAGGATGGGCATTGCGATCACTGGGTTCTCCATGAGTAGCCCAACGCGTATGCCCAATACAAATGTGAGTATGCATATCCTTACCCACCAATTCATCTTCCAGTTTGGAAACTTTACCTTGTTTTTTGTATGCTTTCAATCCGTTGTTGATGATAGCAATACCTGCACTATCATACCCGCGGTATTCCAATCTCTTCAATCCTTTTAACACGATAGGATAGGCTTCACGCGATCCTATATAAGCTACAATTCCACACATACTACTAATCTTTTTTTAAGCCAATGGAGTCAATGCAAGTATAAATAAAAATAACAAATTTATAACACTGCATTTGATCCTAGATGCACTAGGATGGTAACTACTTTTGACTAAATTTTCTTTCCTTGTGATCTATCGATGAGTTCATCTCTTCTAGAAACCTTTGATAGGTGATACATTTTATTAATAGGATGATAAACTACCATAAGGCTTATTGACCTGTTTTTTAAAAAAAAATATCAGCTAAAGCACAACAGATCGCATGAAAAATA
>JAQZBV010000068.1 GCA_029237685.1 Cytophagaceae bacterium
CATTACAGTAAAACCAGGAACTAACTACAATTTCTCGGCCTGGGTAATGACACTTGTCGCCAGCAGCCCTGCTAAGCTTCAGTTTCAAATTAACGGAGTTACCATTGGTTCTGTATTTGACGCCCCTACTGCGACACAAACCTGGCAGAATTTTGCTAATACATGGAACTCTGGTGCAGCCACTACGGCTACTATTACCATCCTCAATCAAAACACTACATTAGCAGGTAATGACTTTGGTATCGATGATATCTCTTTCATAGAAATATGCGGAACTACACAGCCCAACCTTGGGCCAGACCGATTGTTGTGCGGAGTCGGAACAGTCAATGTTGACACCAACGTTCCCCATACAGCAACAACAAACATCAACTGGAGTGATGGCACTTCCGGTTCCGGACTAGGCGCTCCTTATACCAAAACACTCACTGCAGCCGGCACCTATTGGGTCTGTGTACAGGATGGATCTTGCTTCAAAACAGACACCATTAGAATAACCGCCAATTTCGCCATAGACATTGGCCCAGACTTTACCCTATGCGCCAGTACAGCGGTAAAAGTTGATGCGGGTTACGGAAATGCCTTTACTACTTACCGTTGGTTGAAAGATGGAGTTGCGATTACGGATTCAACAAATAGGTCTTTCACCGTTCGAACTCCTGGCACTTACCGTGTCGAAGTAACAGATGCGAGCTGCTCTTTGACGCGCTTCGATGAGGTGCTGGTCAATGCGGTATCGGCACTTCCAAAAGACGGTTATTACTGTTCACCAACTCAGGCAAAATTTGAAGTTATTCCAAATCCTACCGGAGGTTTCAAATGGTATGATGCTCCTACAAATGGAACATTCATGGGTAGAGGAAATGAGTTAAACTTATCTACGACGGGCACAAAAACGATGTACGCCGAAGATACAACAGCCTTTCAATATGAAGTAGGGCCTAATTCCAAATTTCCGGTAGGTTTTGAAGATGCAGGAAATCAGCTGAACTACATTGAGTTTGATGCGCTGTCTTCTTTCACGTTGAATGAAGTTACTGTTTGGGCAAAAGTATATAGCGTTAATGAAACATTTACAGTAGGTGTACGCCTAAGAGATAATCTAGGTAATCCTGTGGGGGCGGCGATTGTAAGAGTAGTGACCGGCCCCCCTATTGTACCTATCGGCAACAACTGGCCATTTACCATTACACTTGGAATGGGTGTACCGGCAGGCATGGGCTATCGTCTATCTAATGAAGGAACAGTGGGCAATATTTTATTCTTTGCCAGTGCAGGCAATACCCCAGGTGTTGTAGACTGGGCTTCATACAAAGTAAACGGTGTTATCGCTTTGAAAGGTTTAGATCCGGGAGCGTATGGCTTTTGTAATGGCAGATGTTATGGGTTTGCTTACAATTGGAAAATTTCAAAAGGAAATAACTGTGCAAGAGTACCTGTAACATTAGTAGAAGACTGTCCTCTGCCTTTGGCTTGGTTAGACTTTTCAGCGGAGAAATTGAACCAGGGAGCTTTACTAACCTGGAGCACCATGGACGAAAAAAACACCAGCCACTTTGTGGTCGAACGCTCCTCAGACGGCAAAAATTATAAAAAAGTAGGACAGTTAAAAGCTCTCGGAAAAACCAATCAAAACAATTACGATTTCGAAGACGCAGAAAGCATAAGTGGAACTGTATACTATCGAATCGTGCAATACGACGAAGATGGAACTTATACATACAGTGTGATTAGAAGCATACAGCATCACAAAGCAGAACTGTTAGTTTCTCCCACTAAGCATACAGGTTTGTTTAATTTGAAGTTGTCTTCCTTATCTAATACCAGTCGTTCTGTTGACGTTTACCTGTTTAGTGCGATGGGAACGGAAGTATACCATGCTAAATACCAACCTACATTAGGTAATTTAGATGCGGACATTAATATCACAGATTTAAGCAGTGGTGTTTACCTGATCAAAGTATCAACTGATGAAGGAATCTATACTTCAAAATGTATCAAAGAATAAAAAGCCTTGACTCAATAAAAGAAGTCCCGCGTCCTGATTAAAGGAGCGGGACTTTTTATTGCTTATCAACGAGCAACATGTATTAAAAAAAATGAAAGAGTTCTGAGGCGCAATATTCAGAACTCTTTCATTTACAAAAAAGGAGGTTAGATTTAGTCAGTTTAAAAAGATATTAAAGTCTGTTCATTTTACTTTTTCAGCTTTCTCTGCCTTCTCCGCTTTAGCAGGTTTTTCAGGCTTCTCCGCTTTCTCAGGCTTTTCTTCCAGCTCTTCTTTATCTTCCAGAATAGAAGCTCCCTTGCCACTGATCTGTACTCTGATTTTCTGTTCGATTTCATCCATCATCTCAGGATTGTCCTGGAAAATATCTCTTACAGAATCTCTACCCTGTCCGAGTTTATTGCCATCGTAAGCAAACCAAGAACCGGACTTCTGAATGATGTTCAATTCTACACCCAGGTCGATGATCTCTCCAATTTTAGAAATTCCTTCTCCATAAAGGATATCAAACTCTACCACTTTGAAAGGAGGTGCCATTTTATTCTTCACCACTTTTACACGTGTTCTGTTTCCTGTAATGTTGTCTGCACTTTCTTTGATTTGTCCGACTCTGCGAATATCTAAACGTACCGAAGCGTAAAACTTCAAGGCATTACCACCGGTTGTTGTTTCAGGGTTACCGAACATTACACCTATTTTTTCTCTCAACTGGTTGATGAAAATACAGCAGCATCCGGTTTTATTGATAGCACCAGTCAGCTTTCGCAATGCTTGAGACATCAAACGTGCCTGCAAGCCCATCTTGCTATCTCCCATTTCTCCTTCGATTTCTGCTTTAGGAACCAAAGCAGCGACAGAGTCAATGACCAGGATATCAATAGCACCTGAACGAATCAAATGTTCTGCAATTTCCAACGCCTGCTCACCATTATCCGGTTGAGAGATTAATAAGTTCTCTGTATCAATTCCTAATTTTTCAGCATATGACTTATCAAAGGCATGTTCCGCATCGATAAAGGCTGCAACGCCACCCATCTTCTGAGCTTCTGCGATGCAATGCATCGACAGCGTTGTTTTACCTGAAGATTCAGGACCATAAATTTCTACGACACGTCCTCTTGGCAAACCGCCTATTCCCAGAGCCAAATCCAATCCTAGTGAACCGGTGGGGATCAATTAAAAAGGAGTTATAGATTAACTATTTATGCACACAGAGATCAAAAAAATAGCGTAAATCAACTTTGAGCAGGAGCAGTAGAACTTTTCTGAGTTAAACTTGGTACATCATTTGTAATCAAACCTATTAAATTATTTAACCAGGGTATGAATAAATTAAAATACACCTTTCTGCTGGGCGCTGCTTTTATCACGATGGCATCTTTTACTTACCAGAATTTCATAGATGCTAATCAGGATTTATTGTCTACACAAAAAGTATATGGTCCGGAAGAGATTCTTGAGTACAGACTTCATTATGGATTCATTACGGCTGGAGAAGCACGTATTGAAATGCATCCTCAGCTATACAACGTAAATAACAAAGTATGTTATAAAGCCACCATATTTGGGCGTTCTACGGGTGCTTTTGGCGTTGCCATGAAAATCAACGATACTTGGGGAACATACATTGATACGGCAACCAAAATACCTCAACGCAATTATAGAGACCTCACAGAAGGAGGTTATCGACTAAAGGAGTATGTACAATTTGATCACAAAGCCAAAAAAGTGTCCGTAGAACGAAGCGGGGCGGATGGGGTGAAAGAGGAATTCAAATACGATATTCCAGGTTATGTGCAGGATCTAGTCAGTGGCGCCTACTATTTGAGAACAGTTGATTTTAATAAGTTAAAAGTGGGAGAAACGGTAAGTGTACCCGCGTTTTTTGAAGATCAGGTCTATCAATTCACCGTCAAGTATCAAGGCAAAGATCGAATCAAATCGGAGTTTGGTAAAATTAACGCGATTCGATTAACTCCTGTCATGCCTGATAACGAAGTGTTTGACGGAGGAGAATCGATCAGTGTATGGATCTCTGATGACAAAAACAAAATTCCGATACGCATGGAAGCCACCCTATTTGTAGGTAAAGTAGCGGTCGATCTAAAACACTATCAAGGTTTGAAAAACCCTATTCATTTTGGCAAATAGAAAAGATAGCACATTAAGAAATTGTTAAACTTTGGTTAATCCCTTATTTTGGAAACTTAATAAGGGATTTTCTTTATAATTTTAAGCGCATGTTAAAAAATCATTTCCGTTTCTTCATCATTGCATTTCTTTTGATTGGCTGTTTAAACGTCCATGCACAGGATGTTCTTGTACAAGGCCAACTCTCAAATACGGGTACCTCCAAATACGTTTACCTCTCTAAGCTCTTCGGAAGCAAAGTAAGTGTCATCGATTCGGTGAAACATGTGCAAGGGAAATTCTCTTTTAATAAACCGGATCGCTTTGAGCGAGGCTTCTATAAGATTAGCGCTGTGCCTAACGGAACTTCTGTTACCCTCATTCTAGGAGAACCGAATGTAAAAGTATCCGGCGATTTATCCGAAGGTGGTAAAGCTTCTATTGAGCAATCACAAGAGAATGCGGTATACATCACTTACCAACAACTGAATGACAATCAAAATAAGCTTTCTAATTTCTTCCAAAAGCAGGCGGAGCAATTGCGCGCACAACAGCTTGCGGAAGCAGATTTCCAAAGAGAGATCAACAAACTTCAAGCTAAGTTTGATTCACTAAACGTAAGCTATAATCAAAGTACCTCAACGCTTATAACACAGAATCCAGGATTGTTCATTTCCAAAGTCATGACCATGTTCACTAATATCGACACGGCAAAGGCTGCTACTTTCTTTAAAGAAACAGAATATACTGATCCGGAATTTTGCAACGGAGACATGTTGTCTTCAAAAATCAGCATTTACTTTCAACGTTATTTGAATCCGGACCTCAATAGCTGGAAACAAGGCGTGAACACATTATTGACGCAATTCCCGGCTAACACCAACGGCAGACAGGTGCTGTACCTGACCACCATTGATATGTTTGGTCCATACGATCAGGACTTTTCCAGAGAGTTAGCCGTGCGCTATGCGAAAGAATATCCGCAATCTTATTATGCCAAGCAAGCTTTAGCCAACGCTCCTAAAGGCGCTCCTGTTGTAGGAGATGAAGCACCGTTGATTTCTCTTGCCGGTCTAGATGGCAAGGTCATCAATTTGAAATCGCTAAGAGGTAAGGTCGTTTTACTTGATTTCTGGGCTTCCTGGTGCGGACCATGCCGTCAGGAAAATCCTAATGTAGTAAGAGCTTACAATACTTATAAATCAAAAGGCTTCACCGTCTACAGTGTTTCACTCGATGAAAGCAAAGAAAAGTGGCAAGCGGCCATCACCAAAGACGGGCTGGTATGGCCCAATCACGTTTCTGACCTGAAAGGTTGGAAATCTTCTGCCGCTGCACTCTACAATGTAAAAGGCATTCCAGCCACGTTCCTGTTAGACAAAAAGGGAGTCGTGGTAGCCACGAACCTGCGCGGTGAAGCCTTAGAGCAAAAACTGAAAGAACTATTAAACGAGTGATCAATCACTAACCTAAAAAAGCGATGAAACAATCTAACCGAATACTTGTAGTTGATGATGAAGAAGACATCGTCGAATTACTCACCTACAACCTGGAAAAAGACGGTTACGATGTCAAAGTCGCACACAACGGTAAACAAGCGATTGAAATAGCCAAAGATTTTGTTCCTCAGTTGATCCTCATGGACATCATGATGCCCGAGCTGGATGGAGTAGAAGCTTGCAGGAGGATCAGACAATTGGCGAAACTAAAAGACGCTTACATTATTTTTCTCACTGCCCGTTCGGAAGAATTTTCAGAAATTGCAGCTTTTGAAGCAGGAGGTAATGATTACATCTCAAAACCCATCAAACCAAGAGCATTGATGAGTAGAGTCCATGCTTTCTTCAAAAGAGAAACATTGGGCATTGAAAAAGATATCATTACGATCGATGACCTGATCATTGACCGCAGCAGTTATACCGTTACACAAGGCAGTACGAAAGTCATTCTTCCTAAAAAGGAGTTCGAACTGCTTTACTTCTTAGCGAATAGACCCAATCACGTATTCAGCCGAGAAGATCTATTGAACCACGTTTGGGGAAGAGATGTGTATGTAATTCCCCGAACTGTAGATGTACACATTAGAAAAGTAAGAGAAAAGCTGGGAGATGACTATATTGCAACCATAAAAGGAATTGGTTACAAATATTCAACGAAAGAATAAGCATGCTCACCACCGCAAGGCGTTTATCTGTATTATTGGCTTTTCTTGCCGCCGGATTAGGTTTCGCGATTCTTAATTATTACGAAGTAAAGGAGCAAGGACAGCTTTTATGGATGACCTTGCTCCTTTTTGCTGGATCATTTTCTGTCTTTTACATCACTCTTCATTTTATAATTTTTAAAGAGTTAGATAAAATCTCTGTCTTGCTCGATCGTATAAAAAAGAAGGATTATTCGCATATCGCCTCAAAGGACTATAAGTATAGTTCTAATCCTTTGGATGAGATCAAACAGGAAATTTCTGATTTTGCAAGGCAAAAACATACGGAGATTACAGAATTGCAAAAACTGGAAATTTTCAGACGCGAATTTCTGGCTGATGTATCGCATGAATTAAAGACCCCTATTTTTTCAGCACAAGGATTTGTCCATACATTAATTGATGGCGCCGTGGATGATATCAAAGTGCGTGACCGCTTTCTTCAGAAGGCGGCCAACGCATTGGACGGCTTGAATGTACTGGTGCAAGATCTGATTACGATTTCTCAATTAGAGATTGGAGAAATCAAAATGCACTTTACCAGTTTTGATCTGCATAAGCTGACAGAAGATATTTACGAACAATTGGAAGGAAGAGCGTCGGACCGAGGTATTAAATTGAAATTCGAAAAATTCGCCCCAAAATCCTGCTATATTTTTGCCGACAAGCTGAGAATCGGCCAGGTCATGACCAACCTCATCGTCAATGCCATTAAATACGGCAAAGAAAATGGGTTTGTCTCCGTCGATTTCCACATCGAAGGAGAAGAAGTGGAAGTTTCTATAAAAGATAATGGTCCCGGCATTGAAGAGAAACATTTATCCCGTATTTTTGAGCGTTTCTACCGAATAGAAAAAAGCAGATCTAAGGATCAAGGTGGAACCGGCCTCGGATTAGCCATTGTAAAACACATATTGGAAGCCCACGAAACCAAAATCAGGGTGGAAAGTCAGTTGAACAAGGGTACTGAATTTGGATTCACTTTAAGAAAAGGAAAAGTCATCAATGACAAAGGATAAGCCCTTTGTTTCCTCTTTACCATCTCCCTCCCTATTTACGGCGCATACATTATAAGAATGAACAGGATTACTCATGGCTATTAAATCAGAATTCAAGGATTGGATCATTAAAGAAGACGAAGACTATATTTTCATCAATAAGCCTCCTTTTTTAGCGTCTTTGGAAGACAGAGCCAAACCAGGCTTAAATATTAATGTATTGGCAAAGGAATATTGGGAAGACGCTCAATTGTGCCATCGATTGGATAAAGAGACATCCGGTATACTCGCCATTGCAAAGCATCCTGAGGCCTACCGTCACATGGCGATGCAATTTGAACACAGAGAAGTAGCCAAGCGCTACCATGCGGTTGTAACGGGTATTCATGATCTCGACGGTATTGTGGTTAACTTACCTATCCTTGCTCATACCAATGGTACGGTATCGATCGATAGAGCAGAAGGGAAACAAGCTGAAACGATCTTTTTTACTAAACAGGCTTATAAAAACCATACCTTAGTAGAATGTTTGCCGATTACCGGCCGAATGCATCAGATTCGTATTCATTTGAGCTGCGCAAAAGCTCCTATTGTGGCAGATCTTCAATACGGTGGAAAAGATATTTTCCTGTCAGAATTGAAAAGGAAGTTCAATTTGAAAAAAGATACAGAAGAACAACCTCTTATTAAAAGAGTAGCCCTTCACTCTTATAGCTTGACATACAATACATTAAAAGGAGAGCAAGAAGAAGTCATTGCTGAATATCCCAAAGATTTCAGGGTTTTAGTTAAAAAACTAGAGGAGCAATCCTGATTTTCAAATATTTCAAACTCAATTTTGGAATTATAAAAATTCAAGTTATCTTTGTGTCCCTTTTTTAGGAGAGGTATGCATTTAAAAAGCAGCAATTAACAATGGACAGTTTAAGTTATAAAACGGTATTTGTCAACAAACAAGAGGCTCAAAAGGGCTGGATTTTGCTTGACGCTGAAGGTCAAACGCTAGGTCGTTTCGCCAGTGAAGCAGCTAAAATACTAAGAGGTAAAAACAAAGCAAGCTTCACTCCGAACATGGATTGTGGAGACTATGTAGTTATTATAAACGCTGAGAAGATCAATCTGACCGGCAAGAAGTGGACCGATAAGGTTTACGTTCGTCACACAGGTTATCCTGGTGGACAACGTTTCACAACTCCTACTGAAATGTTGGCTAAGTTCCCTGCTCGTATTCTTGAGAAAGCGATCAAAGGAATGTTGCCTAAAAACAGACTGGGTAGAGAATTATTCAGAAACGTGCATGTGTATGCAGGTACTGAGCATCCTCACCAAGCACAGTCTCCAAAAGCTGTTACCTTATCGTTATAATACCTGATTGATGGAAACCATAAATAAAATAGGAAGAAGAAAAACCTCTGTAGCCAGGATTTATATCACTGCAGGTAAAGGTGAAATTCTTGTAAACGGCAGAGAGCTTAATGAGTACTTACCTACTGAGCCTCTTCAAATCTCTGTAAGACAACCATTAGTAATCACTAATGAACTTGCAAACTACAACGTTTCTGTAAATGTTCAGGGCGGTGGTATCACAGGTCAGGCAGAAGCTATACGTATGGCTATTGCCAGAGCACTTTGTGAAATCAACCCAGAGCACAGACCCGCTTTGAAAAAAGAAGGTTTCTTAACTCGTGATCCGCGTATGGTGGAACGTAAGAAATTCGGTAGAAGCAAAGCTAGAAAACGATTCCAATTCAGTAAACGTTAATCCGAGCCACGTTCGGGAAATTTATATATGTCTAACAAAAAAGTAGAGTACCAAGATCTATTAAACGCAGGGGTTCACTTCGGTCACTTAACACAGAAGTGGAATCCTAAAATGGCGCCATATATCTTCATGGAGAAGAATGGTATCCATTTGATCGATCTGAATAAAACCCAAGCCTGCCTTGATGATGCTTGTGGTGCGATCAAAAATATTGTTCGTTCAGGTCGCAAGGTGTTATTCGTAGCTACGAAAAAGCAAGCGAAAGAAATCGTTACGAAAGAAGCAGACAGATTGAAAATGCCTTACGCTACTGAGCGTTGGTTGGGCGGAATGTTGACCAACTTTGTTACAGTACGTAAATCATTGAAGAAAATGTCTTCTATTGAGAAAATGATGAAAGAAGACTCTTACAACAGTCTAGCGAAACGTGAGAAACTTACAGTTGCTCGTGACAAAGCTAAATTGGAGAAAGTGTTGGGCGGTATTGCCGACCTGACTCGTCTTCCTGCCGCATTGTTCATTGTAGATGCTAAGAAAGAGCACATCGCTATTAAAGAGGCGAAAAAATTAAATATTCCGGTATTTGCAATCGTTGATACCAACTCTGATCCAAGCACTGTAGACTACCCTATTCCTGCTAATGATGACGCGTACAAATCCATCGCTATCATCACTTCAGTTATCGCAGCTGCGATTGAAGAAGGTTTGTCTGAGCGTAAAAGAGATAAAGACGATCAAAAACTGAAAGAAGAAGAAGATACTAAGCGTGCCGTAGATTCTAAGGCTGAAGCGGAGTAATCAATCTTCTACCATCTATTCAAGTTGAACATTGGTTTTATCGATCAATGTTCAACTTTTTTATACCAAGTCTGAACCTAAAAATTAACTGATTAATAATATGAGTACTGTATCAATTAGCGCTGCTGACGTGAACAAGCTTAGAACCATGACCGGAGCCGGTATGATGGATTGCAAAAAAGCATTGACTGAAGCGGAAGGAGATTTTGAAGCTGCTATCGACATCCTTCGTAAAAAAGGACAAAAAGTATCTGCTGCCCGTGCGGGTAACGCAACAGCGGAAGGTATTGTTTTGGTCGAAGTAAGCAAAGACGGTAAAAACGGTAAGTTAGTAGCATTGGCTTGCGAAACTGAACCTGTTTCTAAAGTAGATGATTTTAAAAACTTAGGTAAAGCAATCCTAGAAGTTGCTGTAGCTAAAAATCCTGCTGACGCTGACGCATTGGCTGCTTTGCCATTGACCGATGGACGTAGCATCTCTGAGCACATCACTGATCTTACAGGTAAAATCGGAGAGAAAATCGTTATCCAGAATTACGAAAATATCACTGCTGATCAAGTAGTACCTTATATTCACTCTAACAATAAATTGGGTGTATTGGTAGGTTTTAAAAATACAGGTGGCAAAGATGTGACTGAAGTAGGTAAAGACGTAGCGATGCAAATCGCAGCGATGAAGCCGGTAGCTTTGGACAAAGACGATGTTGATCCAAGAACGATCGAAAGAGAAATCGAAATCGGTAAAGAACAAGCAAGAGCTGAAGGTAAACCGGAAGCGATGTTGGAGAAAATTGCTCAAGGTAAATTGGCGAAGTTCTACAAAGAAAGTACTTTATTGAACCAGGAATTTGTAAAAGATGGTTCTAAGACTATCGCTCAATTGTTGGACGGTACTCAAAAAGGATTGACTGCTTCTGTATTCAAAAGAATTTCAATCGGAGGATAGTTAGCGCTTAACCTTACATTCTATAAAACAGAAAGGCCTTGATCAACGATCAAGGCCTTTCTGTTTTAGGTAGGAGCTAGGAGGTACGCAATCTATATCGTACCTCTTAGCTCGTACCTTTATATTATTCTACGATGGCTAACTCATAGATCGTAGGCCACATCTTACCTGTCACATACACATGACCATTGTCCTTATTGAACGCAATACCATTCAGCTCTGCAGCGGCAGGGTGTGCCGATTTGACTTCGTATACTAAATTAGAGAGATCCAACTTCCCTACTACTTTTCCTGTTTGAGGATCTATTTTAACAATGTTATTCGTTAACCAGATGTTGGCATAAATAAACCCATTGATGTACTCCAACTCATTCAAATGCTGTACAAAAAAATCCTTCTCGGTTACTGTAATTGTTTTGGAAGGCTTTAGTGTAAATGCATCCAAATAGGTCAATTGATGTGTACCATCACTCATGATCAGTGAATTGCCATCCGTAGTCATCCCCCATCCTTCTTCATTGGTATAAGTAAACTGACCTAGTTTTTTAAAGCTTTTGGCATCGTAATAAAATCCCAATTGATTCTTATAAGTCAGTTGGTATACTTTATTGTTTAGAAAAACGATTCCTTCTCCGAAATAAACGTTTCTGTCGAGTTCAACTTTTTTATTGATTTTTCCTGTTTTTAAATCCACAGACCCGATGAAAGATTGTGTCTGTGGCAAATTATCAGGGGAGCCGGTACTTTCAAATAAAACTCCATCATGAAAAAGAAAACCTTCTGTAAAGGCCATTTCATCATGCGGATAGCGATTGACAATGGTATAATGGAGTGCAGTTGTTGGCGTTTCGGCAGGAGCTTGCGGAGTGTTCGGTTGAGCAGGCGCCTTTTCTTTTTTCTCACTGCAAGAAAACAGTAAACAGGCACAAAGAATGACAACTATTTTATTCATGAGGATGGGATACATTCAGACAACAAATTGGACTAAAAAATCTGGTTTGTCAAATTTCACCAGATTGTAATCGCTAAAACTAACGTTGCTTATGTAGAAATTTCTGAATCTTTTTTCGGCTCTCCTCTTCCGATAGATAACCATATGTTATTTTAATATAGCCGTCTCCTGATTTGCCCACCAAAGCGGGAAAGCCTTTGGTATTTAAATAAGCTGCAAAGTCAAAATGATCTTGGGTTTTCGTTTGATACGACGTATCCGCCATGCGCCTCATGAATTCGTCTGAAGAGATATCAAACTGACGAGCCAGATCCATGTATAATGAATCCCCCATGATGTCTTTGGCTTCTATAAAATAAGATTGTTGTACCTTATGCGCATACTCAACATCTCGACCGGTATTGAACGATTTGAATACCACCATGGCCAATGAGGGTCTGTAAGAAGATGCGATGTAAGAACCTTCCTTCAGCATCGCCAGATAGGGTTCACCCATTTTTATACCTGATATGTCTTCGAGTTCAGGAATAGCTTGCAAAAGATAAGGTGCGATTTCACGAATGGGTCGCACATTTTCTCCGACGATCATTCCACCCGGAATGACCACGAATTCTACCTGATCTTTAAATTCTTGTGACAATTTCGTCATGATCGGTGCATAAGCAAAGCACCAGCCGCATAAAGGGTCGTAGACGTAGTAAATCTTAGGTTTGACCTGAGAAAAAACCTGCTGGGAAGCAAGGCATAGAAAAACAAGGACAACGATCACTAATCTTCTCATAACGTTTCGTCTTTCCTAGAAAAAAGAAAACCCGGAAGTCCGGTGGGGAACCGAAACATTCCGGGGTCTTTCAACCAGCTATGGAATCTTTAATGTTTTTCTGAGTATAATAACGGGGATCATTATGCAAAGGTTACGTTAAACTTTAAAAGTTTAAACATTTTTACAAAAAAATTATCGTCTCGGCCTTTTCTTCGTTTTTTCCGGCATTCTTTCCTTCTTTTCATGAAAGGCGCCTTTGAAATCAGGATTTTCTTTTCGCTTTTGATCGTCTACTTCTCTGGCAATGGCCTGTCTCTCCTCGTGGGGTGTTTTCACAAATTCCACATCGGATGGGATAAGAGCTCTTTTGATCCGTTGAGCAATTAACTTTTCAATCTTGCGGACATGGTATTCTTCCGCAGGGTTCATAAAAGTAATGGCTACACCCAAATTTCCGGCCCTACCCGTGCGTCCGATTCGGTGGACATAATCTTCATAGATCAAGGGCACATCAAAATTAACCACGTGACTAACCATCGTGATATCAATCCCTCTCGCTGCAACATCAGTTGCTACCAATACCCGTATAGATCCTTCTTTGAAATCATCAATGGAATTGATTCGAGTATTTTGCCCCTTATTGGCGTGAATCACACGAATGGATTCGCCTACGTAAGGAGATAAGACATCAAAGATCTGATTGGCGGCTGTTCGAGTTCTTGCAAACACTATCAAGCGGTCCATCTTGATGTCTTTCAATAAATGAAGTAATAGATTGAGTTTGCTTTGAAAATTAGGGACCTCATACAATACCTGCTCAATCGTTGTTGCGGTCATTGCTTGAGGAGTCACAGAAATTTTCATCGGATACAACAAAAAGTCTTCCGATAGCTTCACTACCTTTTCAGGCAAAGTGGCCGAGAACAATAAGTTTTGCCTTTTACGTGGAAGAATCTCCAGCATCTTACGGATCTGAGGCATAAAGCCCATATCCATCATTTTATCCGCTTCATCCAGTACCCAGTATTTGATGTATTTGGCCACTATGATTTCTTTCAAATAGATTTCCATAAAACGGCCTGGCGTAGCAATCACCAGATCTATTCCCTTCTTCACGGTTTCGATCTGAGTTTTGGGACCAATGCCACCGTATAAGGCTACGATTCGAAGATCCGTATACTTTGCCAGCAATTGAGCTTGCTCCTCTATTTGCATCACCAATTCACGCGTAGGGGCCATAACAAGTGCACGAGGATCATTGCCTTGGGCATAATTAAGTTGCCGGATGATGGGAATCAGATAAGCCGCTGTTTTACCGGTACCGGTCTGTGCCACGCCAAACAAGTCATGTCCTGCAAAAACCTGAGGAATGACCTTTTCCTGCACTTCTGTAGGATGTTCATAACCCAGATCAGAAATTGCTTCTAAAAGCTGCTTGTTTATTTTGAATTGTTCGAATCCCAATGGAACTTTGGTGCTTAATTGAATGACAAAAATACACAATATGTCTACCATACTCATTAAGCAAGCAGAAATAATCAACGAAGGGAAACGATTTGTTGCCGATGTACTGGTAAAAGACGGTCTGATCGATAAAATAGGAACTATCGATCAACAAGCCGATCGAGAGATCAATGCCGAAGGACTTCTTTTAATGCCTGGTGTAATAGACGATCAAGTGCATTTCAGAGAACCGGGATTGACGCATAAAGGAACCATCTATACGGAAGCGAAAGCAGCGGTAGCCGGCGGCATCACTACATACATGGAAATGCCAAACACCGTACCTAATACAGTTACGTTGTCTTTGTTAGAAGATAAATACACGATTGCCTCGAATTGCTCTTTAGCAAATTATTCATTTTATCTGGGAGCTACTAATGACAATGTTGCTGAAATCGTAAAAGCCGATCCTAAAACTATTTGTGGAATTAAAATTTTCATGGGCTCATCCACCGGTAACATGCTGGTAGATGAAGCCTCTACACTTTCAGCGATCTTTTCCAACTCGCCGATGCTTATCGCGACCCATTGCGAATCGGACCCAATGGTAAAGGCCAATCAACAACGCATTGTGGCAGAGTACGGCGAAAACATAGACGCTACTTTCCATCCGTTCATACGCGATGCAGAAGCCTGCTACGAATCTTCTTCTTTGGCTGTATCACTAGCGAAGAAGCATAATGCCAGATTACATATCCTGCATATTTCTACCGAAAGAGAGTTGTCTCTTTTTGAAAATACTCTACCGCTGAAAGACAAACGTATTACCGCTGAAGCCTGTATCCATCATTTATGGTTTAGCGATGAGGATTATAAAACAAAAGGCAATTTCATTAAATGGAATCCTGCTGTAAAAGCTGCTTCAGACAGAGACGCCATATTTCAAGCGGTATTAGACGGCCGCATCGACGTGATTGCCACGGACCATGCGCCACATACACTCGAAGAAAAAAACAAACGCTACCTGGATGCGCCATCCGGCGGGCCATTGGTGCAGCATAGTCTCTTAGCCATGCTTGATTTTTTTAGCCAAGGAAAAATCAGTTTGGAACAGATCGTAGAAAAAATGTGTCACAATCCTGCGATACTATATCAAATCAATCGCCGTGGATATATCAGAGAAGGATACCATGCCGATATGGTTCTCGTGGATCCCAAACAAACAGAAAAGGTTTCAAAAGAAAACATTTTATACCATTGCGGCTGGTCTCCATTTGAGGGTCATACTTTTACACACCGGATCCAACATACCCTAGTATCTGGCCATTTGGTGTATTCAGCCGGTAAATTTGATGAATCACAGTATGGTCAGCGGATACGGTTTGACAGATAAAAAGTCCCTTATACTTGTATAATAAGAGCAGGTATACTACTTTTGTCATCGGAATCAACGTATTCCTAACACGGTGGTTGTAGCTCAGTCGGTTAGAGCATCGGTTTGTGGTACCGAGGGTCGTGGGTTCGAGCCCCATCATCCACCCAATGAACAGTGTGGGTTTGAAATGTGAGTATAAGCTCTCATTCATACTCGCACTTTTTTATTTTATACCATTCTACCATACGCCTTCAATTGATTAAAAAAGCCTTACGATTGGGATGATAAGGGAAAAATAAAATCAAACAAAGAAGCCTGACTACGATAAGCAGTCAGGCTTCTTTGTTTGATTTTTATTGGTATTATTTTTTCTCTACATGAAAGGTGTACACACCGGATGCATTCTGATACCTTAGAATGTAAGAACCGTTTGCCAGAGATTCCCCTAACTGCAACACCGCTTCTCCTTCTATCGTTACTTTGCTTTCCAGCAAACGCCCGTACACATCATAAACTGCCACTGTAGCTGCTTCATCTCTGAACTTGGTAAGTGTAAATGAAGAGGAGAACGGGTTAGGAGCAACCGCTATTGGTGAGCCTAGACTTTGATCAAAATTTACCACGATGACATGGCTAGATTCCGATGCGCCGTCAAAATCATGTTGTACCAGTCTGTAATAAACGCGGGTACCACTTACATTAGCATCAAAGTAAGAATAATCAATTACTCTGTTGCTGTTCCCCGCTCCTTTTTGAGTACCAATACTTTCAAAATGAACACCGTCAGAAGAACGTTGAATATCGAAATAATCATTGTTCTTTTCCATGGCAGTTTTCCAGGTCAGTTGTACACCACCGTCCTTTGACATTCCATTAAAACTAATAAGATCAACAGGAAGAATACAATCCACGTTAAAGGTCAATGTACCGACCCATGTCTGCTGGCAAACTTCATCCCTAACCCTTAATCTAACCGTTCTGTTACCCGTCGCACCTGTAGTGTAAATGAATTGAATGGTATCATCCGCGGCTGTTCCTGCTTTACTGCGATCGTATACTCCATCATTATTGAAATCCCACTCCGCCTGATCATAGTCAATAACATCGTTAAAATGGGTGAGGAATGAAGGTTCAAAAGAATACCTTCCGCAAGACATTTTGGTGGCAGTGAATGTCGGACGTTGAGGGTTCAACCAAGGAATATTAGCTATACCTAATCGTACCGAACTGCTGTTTGCTAGAGCTAATCCTGTTGGATTATATGTACCTCCTGTATTGGCATTTGTGATTGTTCCTATAGAGGTTACACTAGAGGCATCTAAACCATTGGCGACATAAATTACATCATTTGGCCCAATCTGTAATGAGCCTGAAGCTGTTTGTCCTACTTTATAGGATAGCCCAGTCGTTGTACCCGCAACGGTTAAATCAACTACGACCAAATTGCTGCCTCCTAAAGTTGTGGCATACAGATAATTACCGTTAGCAGAAAACTCACAACCGTACATTTTAGAGCCCCCTCCAACGTTGATGTCCAGATCCTTGATCACTGATCCTATAGTTCCAGTTGTTCTGTCCCAATTAAAAACGGCTATTTTGGTAGCGGTTGCAATGGCTATTTTCGTTTGGCATCGATTGACTTTAATTGATGTTTGCGCTTGAGAGTTCCACCAGTTAGAAGCGTAGCTATTGTTTACCACTCCGCCTACCGCTCCAGTAGAGCTGATACTCCATGCATTTATATTCACTGCTCCTGACGAACCTGTATTTGCTCCACCAGTAATAACATAATAGCCATAATTTCCATTAGAACTCGAATAAAGTGATTCCCAAGGAGATGTCGCATTAGTTGTTAAGGTAGAAACTACAGTTGGCGCAGTAACACTGGTGCCGGCTTGAGCTCCGCTATAAATTCTAATTCCTTGCTGAGCATTATCATTTGGTTCTTCGAAAGAATAAACTGATTCTGCATTTCCTGTAATCCAGAAAAAACTCGTTCCGGCTGGGACACTAGGGTTATTCAATATTATCCCACCTTGAGTGGATGATGAACTACTATTCATAACCGTACCCAACGGGGTATGATTATTTCCTGCTACCCTTACATTATTATCATAAACAAGAAGCGTTTTATTGGGCAAACATAAAGTCGATGCCCCTTCATTAGCTATAATATTATCTGTTCGAGCAGGTTGTGCTGGAGCACCGGCGCCTGTAAAATTAAATTCTCCTCTATTTCCAAATACCCATCTTGGAGATAAAGAGTAAGGAGCAACTTGAGCTTTTATTGAATAACAATTCACAATAAGAGCAAGAATGATTGGTAAACGTAAAATTTCCCCCATAGCTAGATTTATTACATTGCGTTTGTATAGCTATATATACACTTATTAAGCCAAGGTAACCAGTTATAGTTATAGTTATTATACAATTAATATTAGTTAAGAGAACATTTAAGCCTCTTTATACGCAAAAAAAATATAAAAAAAACAACAAAACTGACATACCAAACAGATAGACAACCCTATTTGTTGTATAGTTTCAAGAAAACAAAAAGGAGGAGTCTTACGCTTAAGACTCCTCCTTCATTCATATTTTAATAAATATGTTATTATTGCTTCTCTACTTTCTGTGTATAAGTTGATTCTGATGAAATGTAGGTAACAAGATATGTTCCTTTAAGTAAATTATTTCCGATGTAAACTACCGATTCATCAGCAGAAGTTGTTTTCGATTCCACCACACGGCCGAGGATGTCATAAATAATGATAGTAGCTTGTTCATCCACCAATTTTGTCAAAACTACTGATTCTGCAAAAGGATTTGGGGCAATGGAAACAGGAACCCTAGGTTTATTTGACAATTGTACGGCTATAACTCTGCTTGTCGCTGTTTTTCCGTCAAAATCATGTTGTACTAATCGATAATATACAATTCCAGCACCTTCATACGGATCGAGGTATTGGTAAGACAATAAACTGTTACTATTACCTGCTCCTGCTCTTTTATGAATCGATTGGAAATTAGCCCCATCGATCGAACGTTGAATATCAAAATATTCATTGTTCAATTCCATAGCTGTTTGCCAAGACAATAAAACCCCTTCACTTCTGGATGCTCCGGAAAAATTCAGTAGCGTTACAGGTAAAGGGCAGTTTACGTTTTCGACACGATTTGCAGTCCAGCTGTGTCCGCAATAGGCATCATCAAAGGTCACAGTAATGGTGTATCCGACAGAACTACCGGTAGAAGGAAATGTATGTGTCGGAGTTAATCCTAAGCCGGTTAGGTTGCCTGAACCATCTCCAAAGTTCCATACCACTGTACTTGCAGTGACCGGGATATCGGTATTGAAATAATTTTCAAAATCGAAACTGACTGTTCTATCGCAGCCTGTGCCTGTAGGAGTATTCACAAAAGGCGATTCAGGCGATAACCAAGACTGGTTCACAAAACCATTAAATATAGTAGCACCACCGGTCAATGCGATATTGGTAAACGTGGGAGTTACAGCATCAGCATTCGTAATAACTCCAATGTTAGCGTTGCCACTGCCTAAGCCCGAGGTGTATAAATTCCCATCAGGACCCAATTGCATAGACCAGGAACTGCAACCTGCTACAGAACCTGCACCCGCGCCTACCACATCTGCCCAGTTTACTTGTGCACCCAGTCCGGAATAAAATATTCTATTACCTGATGGGGAAAATTCTAAACCTGGACCACTGGTAGTTCCTGTAAGACGCTTCAATTCTGCTGTGACAGTGCCTGTTGTTCTATCAAAACTGCATATGGATATCGTATTACCACCCATGAATGCAATTCTATTTTGACATGGATTTACTTTTAAATAAGACTGACTTCCCGCGTTATCAGAGAAAAAAGCTGATCCCACAGTATAATCTGTAGGACCTGTTACTCCGGCAGCGGTATAGTGCCACACCCTAAAAGTATTAGCCAAACCTCTAGTATGTGTAATTACCCAATACCCGCCGAGACCGTCTGTGGCTACCGTTAATGCTTCAGAAGGATAACCCGGTACTTCTATGTTAGCAGGACCTGCACCGAAAGCCATGGCAGCACCTGTTGTTCCGGTAAACCTGTATCTATTTAACCCCTTACTTCCGCAAGAACCTCCTGTCATATCATTACCTAATATGATATAAAAAGCATCGTTCGAAATATTTCCGCTTGGGTAATTATTCCTAGCCGGATCAGGAAAAGTTACGCCTCCCGCGGTAGCTGAGCCTGAACAAGTATTATCTGTAGCTTCAAAATCCCTTAGTACTGTATTGTCCCCTCTCATACAAGACCTAGTATTGGTGTAAAAGGCCATGGTATTGTTCTTAAAAGAGATAGCCGTTGATGATTCACAACCTTCGTTCAATGTGGTGTTACCAAGAACAGGTGCACCGGCAACAGGATAATTTCCTGTTGGAAAACTCATTCTTCCCAAAAGACCAAAAACCCAGTTAGGAGAAAGTGAATACGGAGATTGAGCAAATGCTGTATTTGCAGCAAAAATGAAGATGAGCGAGTAAAAGCTGATTTTTTTCATGCGTAATCAATCTAAGCTGTTTTATAAAAATCAAAAGTACCCCATAACCTAACCCTCCTGTATATTAATCTATACTTTAATATGAAGCGATAGGTTACACGAACCGTTAAAAAAAACACAAATAACCAGCTATAGCACAAGTATTTAAAAAACAGCTAAAAAAAACAAAAGGCAGCTACTTTTCAGTAACTGCCTCTGCTGCTTTAAATACAAACGTTTTATTTTTTCTCGATATGCAGTGTGTACGCATTGGCACCTGAAATATATTTTACAATATAGGATCCATTTCTCAATGACTCACCCATCACGTGCACCTTTTCTTCCGGTCCTGAATATTTTTGTTCCAAAAGACGTCCCAGCATATCATAGACAGAAATAGTCGCAGCCTCATCGTTCAGCTTACTCAACACAAAAGATGTTGAAAAAGGATTGGGAGCAAGTACAAAAGGGGTTATATCCTTCTTACCCAGCTGCACAGCGATGATTTTACTGGAACTATGAGCACCATCAAAATCATATTGATCTAATCGGTAATAGACCAAACCTGAAGTCACTTCTTGATCCGTATATTTGTAAGACAAAACTTTTGAACTATTTCCTGCGCCTTTCACATGAACAATTGATTCAAAATTCACTCCATCATAAGAGCGTTGCAAATCGAAATGATCATTATTGATTTCCTGAGCTGTTTGCCAAGTAAGATTTACACCACCTTCGTTAGCGACTCCGTTAAAATTAAGCAATTGAATTGGCAATGGACAAGAAATGGTAACATCTCTGGTTGTTGACCAAGTATGTCCGCAAGCTGCATCATTAAAAGTAACTGTAATGGTGTATGTTTCCGGATCAACAGCACTCGCAGGGAAGTTGTGTGTAGGATTTAATCCTGTTTGAGTAGGTTCTCCATCACCAAAATCCCAGACAATCGTTCCTGTATTCACTGGAATATCTGCGTTAAAATAATTTTCAAAATCAAAGCTTACTGTTCTTGAGCAACCTGATCCTGTTGGGGTATTGATAAAAGGCGTTTCAGGAGAAAGCCATGCTTCATTGACAAAGCCGGTAGCAATACTGGCTCCTGCTGGCAAAGCAATGTTATAAATTTTCCCATCAGGTCCCAATTGCATCGTCCATGAGAATGCACCGGCAACTGCAGTAACTGCACCCGTTGCTATGTTTACATAATTAACTTGAGAACCTAATCCTGAATAAAATACTCTGTTACCATCCGGTGAAAACTCAAGTCCAACTCCGGCGCCCGCGCCAGCTACTCTCCTTAATTCACCGGTAATAGCGCCGGTCGTTCTATTGAAATTATGAACGGTCAATGTATTCCCACCTATGAAAGCAATTTTATCTTGACAAGGACTTATTTTCAAATAAGATTGAGAAGCATCTGAACCAGAGTTGTAATCTGCTCCTGCAGTATAGGTAGTAGGTCCTGTTATTCCTGCAGCGGTATAATGCCACACTTTGAATTGATTCTGCACATTTTTTCCATGTGTCACTACCCAATAGCCGCCGGTACCATCTGTACCTACTGTTAACGCTTCGTTGGGAAACACATTCGATTCAATATTGGTTGGGCCTGCATTTTCTGTGACTGCTATGCCCGTACCCGTATATCTATACCTGTTCAGACCTTTACTTCCACAAGTCCCACCCGTTAAGTCATTCGCTAAAATGACATAAAAGGCATCGTTCGCAATATTTCCGGTAGGGTAATTATTGCGAGCAGGATCAGGAAACGATACGCCTCCACCCGTTGCTGAGCCTGAACAAACATTGTCACCGAACTCAGAGTAATTAGTGATATTGGCATTAAAATCTGCATTCGCGGGATTACCATTGAAAGCATGTTTAGTGTTTGTATAAACAGCTACGGCACCATTTTTAAAAGATACACTAGTTGAAGCTTCAACACCCAATGCTGTTGTAGGACTAAGACCTTGTGTAGGTGTACCACCCGCGACAGGAAAGTTACCGTTCGGGAAAGTCATTTTACCCTGTACACCAAAATACCAAACGGGTGTAATTGAATAAGGAGATTGAGAATAGGCAGGAGTCGCCGCAGATATAATCGTTACTAAAACGACTATACTGTAGTAGTACATTTTTTTCATAGCTGGTTTAAATGTTCAATAAATAAACTCTTAACTCACCCTCCATCCCCCAAGATGTATGGTGCAAGTGGTAAGTCTGGATTGCTTATCACCTTTACAGTTACAAGTTATGCCATTAATTTAATAAATTTTATGCTTTCAAACGACAATCTGATCAAATAATATTTTAACTCAATCCATTCAATAAAATCGTTCAGGAAGTGTGAAAAAGAAAGGGCCGACCTCAATAGAAGGTCGACCCTGTTGTTTTATAAGAACCTCTTTATAAGATCCTTTTATTTCTTCTCCACATGAATGGTATAGGCATTTGATCCTGTCAGGTACTGAACGATATAAGAACCATTTGCTAAATTCTCACCCAAAGAGATCGTAGTCTCTGCCGCAGTGGTATTTTTCTGTTCTACTATTCTACCATAGATATCATAAACCGTAACGGTAGCTTCTTCATCATAAATTTTGCTCAGTACAAAAGATGACGAGAAGGGATTTGGAGCAATAAGCACAGGAGCCCCCATCGATTTACCAAAGTGAACAGCGATGATTTTACTAGATGCCTGTGTACCGTCAAAATCATGTTGAATGAGTCTATAGTATGCCAAACCAGCTGTTACCTCTGTGTCTCTGTAAGGATAGGTCAAAACCGAGTTACTTGTTCCCGCTCCGGGTATATGAGCAATCGAATGGAAATTTACGCCATCAAATGAGCGCTGCAAGTCAAAATAATCATTGTTCAACTCCATAGCGGTTTTCCAAATCAAATCTGCCCCGCTTGGATTTCCTATACCATTGAAACTAATGAGTTCGACAGGAGCCGGACAAGTTACCGTAACAGGTACCGTAGCCGTCCAGGTATGTCCACAGGTAGCATCATTGAATGTCAACGTAACATTGTATGGCCCACCAGAAGAAGCAGGAAATGTATGAGAAGGAGCGATATTGTTCGTTGTATTTGCAGTCCCATCATCCCAATCCCATGTTACAGTAGGTACATTGATACCGATGTTTCCATTAAAATAGTTTCTAAAAACAAAACTAAAATTATAAACGTTGCAGGTAGCTGTAGCTGTAGCTGTAATCACTGGGGCATTTGGGGTCATCCAAGCGATGTTACTAAGTCCACGAAAGGTAGATCCTCCTCCTGCAATGGCTAAACTACTGTATGACGGTGCTGTATTAGGAGCGCCAATGACTCCTATAGAAGTTCCACCTGGTGAACAATAAATTCTACCATCATTACCCAATTGCATACTCCAGGAAGAAGAAGCTCCGCCAACTGCTACAGCTGATCCAGTTGCGATATCCACGCAGCTTACGGCACTTGCCTGTCCAGAATAAAATATTTTTGATCCATCAGGAGAAAACTCTAATCCCACCCC
The DNA here is from genome assembly GCA_029237685.1 of Cytophagaceae bacterium. Lineage (GTDB taxonomy): Bacteria > Bacteroidota > Bacteroidia > Cytophagales > Cytophagaceae > JACMQM01. The sequence continues at coordinate 23,436 of JAQZBV010000068.1, forward strand.
ATAACTCGCTGGTGAAATGCGGCGTATCTCTGCGCCTACAACACCTGTATTTCTGTTCCAATTGTGAACAACCAAAACACTGCCGGAATGATAAGCTATTTTATCCTGACAAGGACTAATTTTTAAATACGACTGAGAAGTAGTGACATCACCAACAGCTGCTCCGACATTATAATCTACAGGGCCAGTAATACCAGTTGGCGTAAAATGCCATACTCTGAAGGTATTTGCAGTTCCCTTGTTATGGATAACGACCCAATAACCACCCGCACCATCTGTTCCCGCAGTAATCGCCTCTCCGGCAAAAGCATCTGGCGCCATTAGTGTAGGGCCTGTTGGTGAAGTAACTGCAGTTCCTGTTCCTGTAAGCCTGTAACGGTTTACCCCTGCATGATTACAACTACCTGATGTAACGTCATTGGCCAAAATCAAATAAAAAGCGTTGGTTGGACTTACCGGATCAGGTATCGCTACACCTGCTCCGGTCGAAGAACCGGCACAAGTCCCATCTGCAGTAAGAGCACGAATATAATCAGTCCATCCAGCATTTGCTGGATTAGCATTGTACACCTGCTGACTATTGGTATAAAAGGCCACCGCCCCATTGGTAAAACACACGTTGGTAGATGCCTCTACACCGACCGATGTATTAGTAGGCATACTACTCGTTGCCGGAGCACCGGAAGTCGGGAAATTACCACTAGGAAACGTTAAACGACCACCTTGTCCGAAATACCAATCTGGAGCTAAAGAATAAGGTGACACTTGACCAAAGGATACTGAAAGTCCTAAAATGAGAAAGAATGTGAGGAGTAGACACTTTTTCATAATCACCATATTTATTACATGACAAATATTAAGTATATACGTAAACAAATGAGAATGTAACTTTTTATTCTCAATTATTTAAATACTCTTTATCAGCTAATTAATACGTTTTTATAGATATACAAGTTGCACCTAGACCACAATGATGAATGACCATATATTAAAAAAATATAGATAAATCACGCACAAAAATTCAAAATAATGAATTTATCGATAGTTATACAGCCACAAAAGACTGTTCTAACAATAAAAATAATGCAATGAGGCAACAGGATGGTATTCCATTTATTGAATTATGTATAAGAAAAAAATCAAGCCTATTTTTAAAAATTAGACTAAATATTCAATAATATCGATGAATTTAGAGCTATGATTTGCGGAATTAGCATTAATTCTCCTGAATTGTCTATTAAGAATGACGCTCGCTCCATCATTTCTTGCTGCCTCATTTGATTTCCTATAATGTTTTTAATTTGGGCTTCATCCCGTTGAGGATCTCTTTGCTTTACCCTTTGGATCCTTAAATGATCAGGAGCATGCACTACAGCGATATAATCCAGCTTATTTCCACTGCCCGAATCGAATAACAAAGCGGCTTCTTTTACCAAGTAAGGAGCTTTTTGCCCATTAGCCTGCACCCAACACTCAAAATCTCGACCAACGGCAGGATGAATGATATGATTTAGTTCTATGAGCTTATCGGGCCACTTGAAAACAATAGAAGCTATCAATGCCTTATTGTATTTGCCCTCAATGAATGCATCCGCTCCAAAAACTGCCTTTATAGCCTTTTCTATTTCCGGATCATTGGAAACTATCCATTTAGCTCTTTCGTCGGCATTGTAAACAGGAATTCCAAGCACAGAAAACAGATGACAAACAGTGCTCTTCCCACTACCAATACCACCGGTTATGCCCAATAAAAGTGGTTTATTTGGCATGCTGCAAAGAAAATACGGCAGGAGTAATTTTGTAATCCCGGATATAATCCGGAAAATCTAACAATACGGGCACCAGGGTATTCGTCTTATGGTCGATCATGTTGTAATCAAGAATAATTTTATACTTTGCTTTCTTCTCAATTTCAAAATATTCTTCCTGTACAAAGTATTCGACCTTAAATTCAGCGTTGGAAATTGTTTGTTGGAGCGAATCCGGGAAGCCAATCAAAGTAGCCTGAATTGTTTTGTCTCTTTTACCAAAAGGTGCCACATCAAAAAGCAAATGGGCTTCGTGATAATCCACACTTACCTTGTGTGACACGATGGACTTCAAGTCCAATAAGGTATCTACTCCTTTTACTATTTTATTTTTGATCGTTAACTCCAATGTGTCGGGCATTGCCAATATTTCTGATGAAGGACCATCTACTGTAATGTAGTCTGGTTCCAGGTAAATTTTACTGCTGATGCGAAAAGGAGGCTGAAGTTTTAATTTGTCTGTATTTAAAGAGAGGAACACTTTCTTCTGCAAAATCACTTTGCTTTCTACTTCAATAGAATCTGTAATTAAATGATTGATTTTTAATTTACCCAAGTTAGGAACCAGGTAAGCCAGGACACGTGAAGCAGGAACAATCTGCATTCCTTCGACAGAGGACAAAGGAATTTCAGCAGGAGAAAATTTAAAAAAAAGACTTCGTTTCAGTAGTTCCCATCCGGTTCCGGAAGCATTAAAGGAGACGGATGTCTTGGTACCCTTATCGATAGGAGAAGACGAACTATCCGGTACAAAGTGCACC
>JAQZBV010000175.1 GCA_029237685.1 Cytophagaceae bacterium
GAAATTATAAAATTCAAGTAGTACAAATCACACAGAATCAACCGCGATAAATAAGCACCATGATTCATATACAATACTGGATGTATATAGAGCAAGAACTATCTGATTTGATGGAATCCTTTGGTGCCGTATTTCAGGTGAGTGATTTTGAACTGGATGCTGAAAATGTATGGGAATGGATAGAAGGCAAGAGTCAATCACTCCAGGCAGAAATCAATATCACCAGAGAACATACCTGGGATAAAGGAGAATACAGTAAACCCCTACAGATTAGAATAAAGTTTACAGTTCAGAACCAAATACAAGACGAGCTGATCAACACGCTTGGTAAAAAAATTTGTAAACAATTCAACACGGATGTTATCTATGGTAAGATACTCTATATAAAAGGAGATGTATACGATTTTACTGAATTGAAAAAGTTCAGCATTTAATTCACTGCTTATATGGATCACACCCGCATGAGTTACGACATCCAACTATACCGAACAGAAACTAAAAAACGAGAACAACAATTAAAGGATGAAAGATTTTTTGAGAACGAGAACAACCTCGAACCTTTTACCAAACAACAATACGAAGAGTTACAAGAACGCTTATTGACCTACGACTATGTACTCGAAAGTGAAAGCGAAAATGGATTGGCATTTAAACATGCGTACTACCCTATTGAGGCATCATTAACAAACAGAGGTTTGTATTTTACATCAGGCTTTAACGAAGAATGCATTTTTGAAGCCGGCATGACAGCCTCGGAGTTTACCGATACCGGAGACTTTGTAAAATACGATCCACAAAGTGACGGTTGGGAATAAGTATAAACAAAGCCATCTGTTTTATTAAGATTTCAGACTGAAGCAGTATATTTTATAAGATCAATAAAGTAAAAAAATGATAATTGAAATTTCAGATTACGACGGCATCATTTCTTTGGTCAACGCAGCCGTTTACCAAACCTTTGTAGACGAAGATTGGGAGCTTGACCAGTTGAAAGTGCATTTTATGGAGCAAATGAATGCGAACGCTATACTGGTATGGCAGTCCAATAATATCGGAGGCGGAAACTGGAAGGTTGAATTTACAAGCACCGAAAGCAATAAGGTTGCCCATTCAGAATTCACAGCGGTCATTGAGGTAACAAACGGAGAACTATACTTAGCGGATTATACTGACTTGACCATGGCTGCCCAATATCAAGAATATAAAATTCCTGCTGCTCAACATGGACATCAAAAAACACCAATTGAAAACGGCAAATACCTGGTCAAAGTGAAAAGGCTCTTCAACCCGGACGAAGAGTTGGATGAAGATGAAATTGCCTTTGAAATTGTATTGACGAAAACGAATGAAATAAACACTGATCCAATTACTGAAGTATTTTGGGGCACTTTTTAATGCGGAGCATCTAAGCCAGCAGCATATGACAATCCTATACAAACTCATGCTAAGTATCACGTTTATCCTTTTAACAACGGGATGTTCCAGTTATTTTTGCATCATGGCCCCCTATCATGCTCCCAATGTTAAAAAAAATAAATACTATCAAAAAGACTTTGTCCATCGTCCTAGTTTCTTGTCTTTAGATCATCCTTATGGAACCATCGACACTTTAGTTCCTGATGAATACGGCAAATACGGAGAGGAATGGTATGTATTTTATGATAACGGCCTTATTGTGAATGACACTTATTCTACCCAAAAAATTAAGGACACTATAACTGTACCGACTAAACAATTGAAAAAGCAAAAATGCCATGGATGGAACACCGGTTGTTATATCATAAAAGACGATACTCTTTACTGGGGCACCAAAGCCGGTTACATGAAAGAATGGACCTATCACGTAGCTATTCTTAAAGAGGATGGTCTCGAAATCATTCGCACTGAGCGTGGTAAGACGATGGATTCAACAACAAATAAAATCAGTTTGCAAACCTGGCGTGTGATACAACATTACTCACTGTACAAATAATAATAGACCATGAAAAAATTATTCTATCTTTTTATAATCGTCCTCTTCTCTTGCTCTCCAAAGAAAAAAGAAGAAGAAATCAACAACCTTAAAGACTTGATTGTTTATCTCGATCAGGACAATTCAAGAGCCGTCATGTACCTGAAAAAAGAAGTCATGGAAGAGGGTAATAAACCTTCTGATATGGGCATTTTAGATAAAGCAAAACTACTCGTTTCGAAAAAGAATTCATTAAAAGGGAAAACTTCTTTTTTATCCGATTACTATACGTACCTCCAATCAGAATATGGTATTGTTGAAGAGAAAGATTCTTCAAGGCTCCGTCGCGCGGAGCACCTCATCTTTAATTTTGAAACTGAAAAAGATTCCACAATATTTTATCATGCCTTTGCAAATTTGATCTTGATAGAAAACGACATTATCCATTCTCTTTCCATGCAAGTAGGCACTTCCTGCAGGAGCTTTTATAATCAATATGCAAGAGTTTACAAAGAGAAAGATACGATTAAGAGTGGTGAAACTTATTCCTTAGTACTCATGCCTGACTTTACTTGTCCTTCTAATATGGATGTAACAATAGACCCCAACATTAAAGTATTTTATAACGGCACACGAGTTGATGTGCCTGTAGCTATAGAAAAAGCAGGAGGATTGTATATACTCAAACTGTCTCCTAAAAATTCTGGGAACTATAAAATTGCAGGCGATCTGACTTTAAACAATCTACCGGTAAACTTCTCTTTTTCCAATAAGTACAGCGATGCGTTTTATGTTAAATGATTAATTACAAGCTCTACTCGCTCAATTATACAAATCATTAAAAATATTTATGAACGACAAGGAAAAGGAAGAACTATTCAAATCAATCAACAACTTTGATGATTTCATCCGTAAACTCGAATTTCGACAAGACCAAAACTTAAATAATAAAATCAAAATAAATTTTGACGCGAATAAAAACAACATTATTGAAGTAGACATAAACAATAAAAAACATTTAATCAGCAATAGTGACTTCTTACATTTCATCAAGGAGTTAAAGACTGAGAAATTGAATCAAGATAATCAAGAGTTATCTATTCAAAATAAATTATCAGAAGAACGAAAAAGAAATGACATTTTTAAAATAGGCGACAATAGCTATAAAGTGCATAAAGAATACATAGAAAACATGTATTTTGCCAGCGATATAGCATCAGCACATGGAGCCTACTTAAGTAAGCTTCGTGAATTAATAAGAATTTTCAACAATAATAGTATTCTCACGATAGAGCGCAAAGAAATTAAAACCAAAGAAGAACTATTGAGCTATTTAAAATTGTATGGATTTCAATCAATAGAAAATGACATGCATTAAAAAAAAATCCCAATAAGTATATATCTCTGCAATCTATAAAACATCAATACTGCTAAACCCTATTATGGACATCCAACTGATATACCAAAAGACCATAAAATATGCTGCAGACAAGCACGCTGCTAGAGATCAAAAAATACCGGGTACCAATTTGCCTTATGTGGTACACCTTAGCAATGTGACCATGGAAATCATCTTTGCGGCTGAGCATAGCAATGCCTTTAACTTGGATCTCGCTGTTCAGGTATCGCTATTGCACGATATCCTGGAAGATACAGGTACTACAGTTGAAGAACTCGCTGCAGCTTTCGGTACAGACGTTGCAGAAGGTGTTCAGGCCTTAACAAAAAATGATGCGCTTCCTAAAGAGGAAAAGATGAGCGATAGTTTGAACCGGTTAAAAACACAGCCAAAGGAAGTTCAAGCCGTGAAACTGGCTGATCGAATCACCAATCTACAGGCACCACCGGCTTTCTGGGAATTGAGTAAAATCAAAGCCTACCAGGAAGAAGCCCTTCAGATTCTGCAGGCATTGAACGGTGCAAATACTTATTTAGAAAAAAGATTAAAAGACAGAATTGAGGCCTATAGTGTTTATTTTGAAAACTAGACATGTAAATTTAAGAGCTGGCTGTAATTGCAGATAAACTTGAGTATTAATGAAAAATTGGAAACATACGAAAACAATCCTAGACGGTGAATACTATGAAATCAGCGGTGTAAATATTTGGAATCATACCTGGATCAATACGGGAAATCAGATTAAGATAAAAGACCCGATCTATAATCAGGACTATACCTTCACTATATATAAAACTAGCGATGGACAAACAACCATTGAGTTTGCTGCCGGAGAATTCTCGAATAACGTTTGGGGAATTTATGAAAGGAATACTGATTGATCCAATTTATTTTCACAAGCATAAACAGACAATATAACATGCTAACAAATATACTTTGGTCTGGGATTGAATATTATTCTTTGGAAAATTGTACCATCGATGCACAACCTAAGAGCATCATGATACATTCAACCATCCTTGGTTTTTACCGGGATAAAATTTACCGGGTGGATTACGACCTTCAGCTTGATGCTTTATGGAACACCTATTCTTGCCGTGTTCATTCGCAATTTGGAAATAAAGATCAAACGATTGACTTGATCAAAAAGGAGAATAAATGGTTTCTTAATGGAAACTATTATCCTGAATTTGATGCCTGCCTGGATGTTGATCTTCCACTGACACCTCTGACTAATTCTTTGCCAATCAACAGGCTTCTTTTAGACCAGCATAAGGAACAGGAAATTGATGTTATTTATATAAATTTAATGGAAGATAAAATCACATCCCTAAAACAAAAATACACACGCCTATCAAAGGACACTTA
>JAQZBV010000069.1 GCA_029237685.1 Cytophagaceae bacterium
CTGTGCCAATGGATGGATAGCGCCAGGCAAAGGGTTTAGGCAAGTCCTTCGTGCAGGGAATTGCTCAGTGTGGGAAAATTGAAAACTGAGAACTGAAAACTGAGAACTAAGACAATACATTCGTCTATTCTCAATTCGGTTTTCAGTTCTCAGTCCTCTCCTCTGATGTACTTCTTCAACTCATCCACAGAAGTAGAAAAAGAGAACATGTCATTGACCTTGAAGTAATTCTGCTGATCGGAGGTATAAGGATAAAGGTATTTGGCTACCGAGAGTTTGTCGGCTTCGAAAGAGAACAAGCTCATCAATTGTTTCACCTGCACAGCACTGATACAGTGACCCGGCACGGCTTCTTTGATCACATTTTGTTTGCTGTCGGAAAAAGATGTGCTTCTTACCACAGATTGCAAATCATCGAAGTCTTGCTCAGACATGCTGCCATGGACGCAGGAACGGGAAGGTCTGTTGCCTGACTGTTCATTTCTGCTGGAACTATTTTGTTGGTTATACATTTGTCCATTCGAGGGCTGACCGTTGCCGCGTTTTTTCTTCAGGTATTCTTCCAGGTCTCTCACACGGCCGGCGTTCAATAGCGCATTCACTTCAAAGTAATTGGCTTGATCACACGTGCGGTCGTAGAGGAATTTAGCCATATCGAGCCGGTATTGCTCTACTGAAATTAAACGCAACATTTCTTTCACCTGTGAAACGGTGACGTAATAACTACTCACAGCTTGTTTGATGACGGTAGGCTTGTTGCTTTCCACACGTTGCGCTTTGATGGTGCTGCGCAGGTTTTCAAAATTGACGGAAGGCATTCCGTTTCTGCTGCAGGAAGCAAAAGCCGGTTGCGAAGCGCCGCTATTATTGTTGTTGCCATTGTTCTGCCCGTTGCCTTGTGTATTTCCTGCATTGCCGTTGTTGCCGCTGGTCTGTCCTGTATTGGCAGTGTTGCGGTTCCCGCTGGTTCCGCTGGCGTTGTTGGTATTGCTGTTGTTGTTGCCGTGGTTGTTGTTGATGATGGTGGTATTGTTCACAATGGTGGTTGTGTTTCCATTGTTGTTGTTCGAATTGGCGTTGGCGTTCGTCGTATTCACTGCTGTATTGGACACGTTCACAGTGTTGTTGTTTGTTGTGTTGTTATTGACTGTGTTATTGTTAATCACTGTCGCAGCACCCGCCGGACTTCCGTCCAGATTGAGCAGGTTGTCTGTTTTGATGGCATTGTAAGGATCTGCGGTGATGTAAAACAGCAGGTCATTGAAGTCCTGGTCGCTGCCTTGGTCGCGGCGCATGTCTTCAAAACCCAGGATGACTTTGTTTCTTTTGGCGTCGTTAAACAATACGGTGTGTGATTTCAACGCCGCATCCGGTTCAGGATTGAAAGCCGGTTCGGAATACAAAGTGTATTTGCCTGCCGTTACTCTTCCTTCCTTGAACGCATCGGCCACAATAAACCATCCGATGCCGGTGTTGGCCGGGAATTTTCCCAGCAACACTTTATTGCCGCTGCTCAAGGCTCCCCCGCTCCCGTTGAGGGATACGTTGGGGAATACGATGGTGTGTTTCTGGATCTCTCCCGCGTTGCGCGGAGGATTGGATAAGGGATAAGTGTAAAAACCAAAGGCATTGGTATAACCGGCTACTTCATTCACCAGGGTGACCCATACGCTGGCTTCTTTGTATAATTTGATATCGGTTTCATTGGTGGCCTGTATATATTCAGGATGAACAGCCGGCACGGGCTGACGTTCGGGCAGTGCTTTGTCGATGTCACTCAGCAGGTCTGTAGCGATCAAATCGGAAACAGGGACCAGGTAGGCCGGCAAGCCCTGCGCATCATAGGAACCGAGGTATTGAAAGTCAGAAGTTTGGGCAAAAGATAGCGTACTTACACAAGTGGCAAGACAAAGGGCAACAAGAAATTGTTTCATGAAGAGGAGAATTTGCTACTTCTTAAACGAAGATTTTGGGGAATGGTTTAAAGGGGTGATCTGAAATTTGAGATGAGAAATGAGGGATCTGCAAGAGGATATATCATTTGATATCGCTTCCATTATCATCTACTGATCAAGAAGGTTGTGGCTTGTACGCCTTCCTTCTCGCGTATCCTCAGGGTATAGAGTCCTTCCGGTAATGTAGAACAATCCAGTCGACTTGTTTCTCCGGATGAAATTACCGAAAGGTGCCGGACATGTCCCAGCACATCCGTTACCGTAATCTCTTCTACCGTCGATTCCGATAACACCAGGTTCAACTCTTCATTAACCGGATTGGGATAACACACCAGCATCTTTTCTTTGCTGCGCTCTAACCCTGTAGACAAGGGATCTGTGGCGGTTCCTTGCACGGTAAATTCAAACACCGGTTGACTGAGGTCATTGCTGGCTATGCGTATCATGGCGGTTTTGGTACCGGAACTCTGTGGATTGAAATATACTTGAAAGCCGCTGGAATCGGCCATGCTCAATTCTTTGCGTAAAGTATCTGTCACCAATTGAAACTCTCCGGCATCCGTGCCTTCCAGGAATAAGAGCGGCGTAGATAAAAGGTAGAGGTTGGCGCTGGAACGTATTTTATCTTTGATTTTAACGGTGATGTAAGTGCTCGTGCTTACAGTCTGCGAGGCAAAGGTGTAGCTGCCCTGTGCAGGAATCAATTGACCAGAGGCCAACACTGACATCTTCGGATAAAAGGGAAAAAACCGATCGGCATCTTCTGTGTATTCCATGCTGCCGATGTCGGCATTGCCTACTCTGTTATTGCCGGCCTGATCGTATACCGGGGAACTCGCGTTGCGCGCCTGATCACGGGCGGTGGCGTTGGCTAGAGTCAAGGTCATGCCTGGTGTAAGACCACCGTACAAGGTAAAAGGGTTAAGCTGTGGGTCTTTAGGGCTGCTAGTCGTGCCGACATAATCCTGACGAAAACTGTTGGGGTTGCCTGTGGGAAAGAAGTCTGTTTGCGTACGCGTGTCCAGCACAGCACCCACTAGGTTGCGCCCTCCGGAAGTAATGGCGCCGTAGATGTCGTTGACGGTTCCATCGTTGGTTTTATTATTGGCGAGGATGCTGTTGTAGACTTGAATGGTAAAAGCATTCAGCGAACTCTCCACGTAATGCAGAGCGGCACCGGTAGAAGAATTGGTCAGGTTGCCGCTGATGGTGCAATTTGAAATGGTGGCATTGCACGACTGTCCGAAATACAAAGCGGAACCTACCAGGTCTGCGGTGCACTGGGTGATGGTACAGGAATAGAGCAAGGTAGTTGAACCCGCGCTCGCATAGATTGCTCCTCCGTTGTCGGCCTGGCAATTGGCGATGGCGCAGTTGTACAAACGCAAAGCAGAATTGGTATTCACTACCGCGGCGCCTTCGCCGGCAGAATTGGTATTGCCGTTGCGCAGGTAGAGGTTGTGAATGGTCAATGTACTATTCGTCACCGCCAGCAAACGTGCGGCAGGATCGCTGAGGTCACGCTCCAGCGTAGCGCCGTTGCCTTGGATCACCAGGCTACCTGCTGCTTTATTGATCTCCAGTAAATTAGGAACGCCGGTATAATTCGCTGGCAAGGGGACGGTGTAGGTTCCTTTCAACCACAACATAATGGTGTCATGTGTCGTGCTGTTGTTTGCCGAAGCAACGGCTTGCTTCAAGGCTGCGGCATCGCCGTCGGCAATTAAATAATGGATAGCTAGACAGGGTTGAGCGCATGCGATAGCAAGCAGGAATATAAAACGAAAGTAGCGGTTTGACATACAATAAGTAAATACGGAATTTAGGTTAAACGCAAAACAGGCAGAATGGTTAACTCCTTTATCTTCATTCCAATGGAATGTTGTTGATGTAACCATCTTTGCTTGCTCTACTTCAGGCAGGAGCAAGAGGCTGCGCAGCGTACCTTTCAGACAAAATAAATGATGTAGCGTTTATTAAGACAAAAAAAATTTTACGCTGAAGTAGAAGCAGGAAATGTCTGCCATGCTCTATCAAAAAAGGCAACTCTGGAAAACCAGGGCTGCCTTTGTTATGCGGATAAAAGCAATGCCTGTTGCAGGCACAATGGAATACCTCACAGACTAATTACGTTGTCCGTGTTATTGAATAATAATCTTAGCGGTAGTGTTCGTGTTGGATTTTTTCAGATTCACTAAATAGATCCCTTTTGACAAGGTTTGGTGGAGCACATGCGACGATCCTACTCCTATGTAAGAGTATACCATTTTACCGAGCATGTCCCTTACTTCAATCGTCACTGGTGTATCATGCGTTTGGTTGGAGATCAGCACGTGAATCTCTTCTCCCGCATGGGCAGGTGTAGGATAGATAATAATTTGTTCGCTGGAAAGAATACTTACTACCCGGATGAAACTATAGGCAAACGTTCCGTCAACATCTACTTGTTTCAAACGGTAGTAAACAAGACCTGATAGAGAAGAATGGTCTACAAAATCATAAGTCAAATAACCCTGATGATTTCCTGCACCGTCTACTCTGCCTACGGCCTCGAAGTTTTTGCCATCCAGACTTCTCTCGATGTCAAAATAGTTGTTGTTGATTTCAGTAGCCGTGGCCCAGCTTAAGTCTACGTGGCTGCCATTGTAGAAGGCTGTAAAAGAAACCAGCGTGACAGGCAAGGTAACCGAACACGGGCTAAAGGGAGACGTGTTGCCGGGTAGATTAGAACCATTGCGTTTAGTAACCGTCGCGGTGACTTGTGAATTCAATACTACTCCACCGGTATAACTCCAGGCTCCGGCAGCATCGGCAATCACCGTTGCGATATAGGTTTTACCGTTTGGATAAACACAGCCACGACAAGCGTCTATATAGTACAAGTCAATCGTATCTCCTTGACTTAAGCCTGCACCATATACATTGGAAGCGTTAGAACCCGCATTGATGGTAGGTGCCGCAAGACCGGTGTTAGCAGTATTCAACTGAATACCCACATTGGACTGCCCGGCTCCAGGAGCTGTGCCCGGCCCGTTGCAGTAAATAGAATTACCGCGAATGGAATTATTGATCGTACCGGCATTTTCCAAATACACAGCGCCCTTGGCATTGTAAGCGATCACATTGCCAAAGCCAGGAATACCGATCACGTTGTTGGTGGCATTGATATACCCTAAATAAATTCCGTAGTTTGCATTTCCAATGGCCGTAGTGCCATCCGATCCTACGCCGCAATAATTATTTAACACGGTATTATTAGAACTTGTAGCCCCTACATCACTTTTGATGGCGATCCCGCTGGCAATAGCAGATATTCCTCCGCTGCATACATTCCTGGCTGCAGCCGTTGTGCCACCTATCCTATTATAGTTACTGCCATTGATCAATCCGATGCCGTCCCATTGATTTCCTCTGGCGATCATGCCTGTTTGATCCAGGCCGCAGTAATTGCCGGTAATAGTGTTGCGGGAACTTTGCGACAATAAAATACCACCGCCGGTATTGGCACTCACTACATTTTGATGCAGGGTGTTGAAATTACAGGCACCATTTAAAAAAATACCATTGCCTAGATTTCCAAGTGCAGTTGCTCCATTGGCAGTTAGTCCTACTATATTCCCACTGATGGTATTATTGATGGTATTGGCCATGATCAAACCGACTTGTATGTTTCCGGAAATGACATTGTTGCTGATCGTATGCCCACCATTCGCCGCACCATCGATTCTAATTCCTATTTGATTGGGAACGGCAACTGTGCCCGCCGCATTGGTTCCGATTCTGCAGTTTGTAATGGTCACGGAGATAGCCGGTGATTGAATGTAAACACCCACACCTACCGGTCCTCCGCAATTATTGATCACCATGTTTCGCAAGACAGAGCCTGAACAATTTGCTGCGCTGTATAACATGCCCTGAGGGACAGCCGCTGAATTGCCTCCGTTGATGATGACGTTGCCTAATGTGCCGCCGTTGATGCTGATGTGATTGGTAATGGCGGGTAAATTGGTCGTCAGATTGATCGTGCCTATACCTGCTCCTGCAAAAGTAATGAGGTGAGGTGCTCCTGTGGTGGAGGTCAAATCAGCATTGGCATTGATAATGGCCTGGCGTAAGGTACCTGCGCCGGCATCGGCTGTACTCGTCACTGAAAAGGCGGTAGCGAAAGCGTCTGCAGACAAAAACAGCATCGAAAGCAAGAAGGAAAGTTTTATAGCGGTATTCATAGCGGTAAACTTGTAAAGTGTGATTTCTGTTAATTGTTTCATTTGTAACAAGGTAACCGTGAAAAAGAGAGGAGAAAATGAGCTAACGAAATGCCTTTGCGCTTTGGTCACATTGTTTTAAACCTACTTGAAACAAGGGCATCATTCTAAACACGTGACAAAGGGTTTATCTTCTCATACTGCTCCTTTGAGCTCTTTAAAAAAATATCTGTTCGCACATCAACTTTTACGGGCAAAGGCGATGAAGGTTGTCAAGGTGTATAATACGGAAACGCCAAACCCTGAAAAATAGAGGTAGATAATAGTGTGGCGCAGGGATCGGCGCAGCGGGAGAATTGTAAATTGGATGGACTACTTCCACAAAGTTTCTTCTTCCCACCCTGAAGGAAAGCCCATAGACTTAATATCGATGTTTGGATATTCCTTTAATAAATTCTTCAATCGTGTTTTAAAAGAATGATGAGGATTGATTGTATTTAGTAAATAAATAATCATCGAAAGGAAAAAATAGGTTTTGTTATTCAAGTTAACAGGCGGTAAACTTGAATTAGGATGAGGAAGCGTGGTGATCTTTATTCAGGTGTTTGGCAAAGAAGTAGGAATATTGGCAGCTATACTATAATCTCTATTCCATAACCGGCCGTGATGTGCACAGATATTCCTTACATAGATGATACTGTGAATCCAGGATTCAAATGTCCTTTCATTTAGCCCGAAGTAGTTGGCAATTGTCCTCTTGTCTCTTCCGGGTTTAAGGTTAGAATAAACAAACGATAAACTTCCGAAGGATGTTATTTCAAGCATCATCCAACTTGGAGGAAGAGGATTATTATATTTTTCTTTGAACCTGATAATGAAATCTTCTCTACTGTCTTTAAAGTCCTTTTCAAACTTTTCAATGGTCTTGGCATAAATATAACTGCTCCGAAAAAGCGGCAAATGATCGAACCAAAATGCTCCATGATTTCCAGAAAGTATATAAATTATTTTCGCTCTATAGCAACTTCAATTTTTTCCAGTTCGCTTAAAATAAGCCTTCTAAATTCTCTATCAAAACAATAAATTTTGAACGCAGTATTGAATGAAGCTTCTTCTTTAAATCTATGCAAGGATTTAGGCTGAGCCAGCATTGGATACCAATATCCACTTAATTTGTAATAGCTGATGTTCTCAAGCAAATGTAAAGCCTTCTCTTCGCTTTCAATGATAAGACCTCTGTCTTTCAATTGTTGAAGTTGATCCGCATAGGTTAGGGAAGGCTTGGTGTAGGGAATTCTTGCCATAGCTTAAAAAATAAAATGTCCACCCTGAGCGCCCTGATCTGACGAGAAGGGGGGTGGACTTGTTGATACAATGATACGGGATTTTAATATATATCAATAAAAATTGATATCATTTTTTGTCCAGTATATCTCGAACCCTATAAACTTCTTGATTTAATGCAATTATAAAGGATTTGAAACTAGCACTTTATAACTTATCACTTACCACTTTATTCTCCTCTGCCTTCTCCAAAAACTCAATCAACACAAACACCTCCGCGCTCATCTGATGAAAATCAAGCGGCAGGACTTCCAGGTTCTAGGGCTCCCAGTGTCACTGGATTACTTTTTTACTATCGTTCTTCTAATACAAAACCTTTAAATACGCCTCTCTTCCCCCAACCTTACTAAACTTCCTCACCTCTCTGACTCCCCAAACCTCCTGCACCGTTACCGCTGCCACCTTCACATGCACATCGATGCCGTACAGAAAATTATCGTTCAGTAAACAAACATAAAATGTTCCGCTGCGCGGTTGCACCATGCGCTTGAAGCTCAGCGGACCGTTGCCTTGTTCAAAGGAACTGAATTCTGCGTTGGTCAAAAACAACTGCGCATTGCGGGCATCCGGGGCGAAGTGGTACTGGATGTTATCGGCATTTTTGGGAATGCCAAACTCCGCAATGCCATTCAGCGCCAGGCTGGCCATCACTGCGTAACCGTTGTACATGGTCGCCTTGCAGATCAACGAAGCGGCGCCGTTCAGCTGCCGCCGCTGGCGCTCGGCTTTTTCTTCCGCCTCACGGAAAATCTCTTCCGAGCTGTTGCCTACGCCCAGGTAGTAGGACCAGGAAACGGTATGGTCAGGAAGTGTGACTTCTACGGTAGTTTTGTTGCCTATGCCGTTGACCGAAGTTTTTGAATGCACCCTTTCTACTTTGTGCTCAATGACTGGTACCACGATGGTGTCTCTGGATACTAAGTATTTTTCTTCTGCTAAATAATAACTATTAGCCGGCAGCGAACGCCAGTAAACTTGGGTGTTGAATTTGGCCGTGGCTTCCGTGGCCGGGACGCGCTGGATTTTGTAATGGCAGATTCTTCCCGTAAGCGCGGTATTGGTAAAACGGAATACATAAATACCGGTGCGTGCAATGCGCAGGGTTTTACTCAGGCTGACGGTTTTATAATCCTGGAAAATGGAAAGGGCAGGGTAAGCCAGGATTTCTATGGACTTGAGTTCTTTTCCTTCAGTTTCCTGAAAACTGAAAATCAACTGGTCTCCTTCGGCGAAGCCATGGTACAGCACTTCCTCCTCCAGACCTCCGATTTTGAGGGTGGCTTCGGCTATGTCCAGGGTTTGCTGGGCGAAAGCGGTCAGAGAAAGGAACAAGGTAGAAAAGGCAAGCAGGTGTTTCATGGATAATGATAAGGGGTCTTTGTGCTTTAACTACAAATTTGACTTAAGAAGTATAAGACGAGAAGTTGTATGGACGATCTATTTCAAACGCTTTAAACTGCTAATTGATTCGTATAGGGCTTTCTTCCCTCTTAATTAATGCATCTCGTTTAGTAAAATGATAACATATGATATTACGAAAAAAATCCTTAAAAGCTCTCGCTAATCACTTGGAATATAAAGGATATTGGTATACCTATGATTTGTGGTAACTAGGAAGACAAGGACTTCTCTTCCGCCTTCTCCAAAAACTCGATCAGCACAAACACCTCCGCGCTCATCTGATGAAAATCCAGCGGCAGGACTTCCAGGTTCTTGGGCTCCATGACGTGGGAAAAATAGAGGTAGGTGATGGTTTGGCGCAGGGAGCGGGGGCTGGTGAATTCTAGGAGGGTTTCGAGGTCTTCTTGTAGAGGTGACATAAGATTGTGGGTTTATGTCGGGAAGTTCGGTTAAATATTTTTAGGGATTAAAGTCATGTATGACGTTGAAGGGTCTGCTTTTATTGCTGGCTGTGGAAATGAGTTGCTTTGGCGGCTTGATGTAGCCACGCAAAGGATGCGCTATATACTTTAGGCACGAGCAGGATGCTCGCGCCTAAAAATGTTTTTACCTTTTCTGGCTTTCTTTTAGATTGCCATTTAACTCTCCTGTTAATAATTTCAAAGGATCTACAACTGGCAAAATTATACCGTCTACAATTGTACCTTGAGTTCTTGTCAAGATAATTCCTCTTGTCGTAGAATACACAATTCCCATTAATGTAGCAACTATTGATGGTTGCAACGTAACCACTTTTGTTTCTTCATTTTTGTTAACCATATAATCTAAAAAATTATCCAACCTAAAAATGAATTCAGTATTATATTCTGCGCTTACATTTAACAAAGCCCCCCCTTTAGTTAGCCCAATAAATTTAACACCTAGAATAAATCTGATCAGATGATTATTCATGTCGATTCCATGCTGCACTTCAAAGTCAGTACTAAAAGAATCGATCTGTTCATTTTGAATGTCCTCTCCGCTTTCTATACTTCCTCTAATTAGCTTGACACTTTGTAAATGTATCATTTCAGGTTTCACCTGAATGTCTTTTTGTTTGCTCATGATGAGTATGTTCCTGTTGCTCTTGCATTAATATTGCCTACTTCCACGTCTTCAAAATGTGGCTTTAAGGCAATTACCTTTGCTTCTGGTAAGGGGATATTAATTTTTGATCTTGATATTGTATCTGTAAGTACTTTAAAGTTGATTCGATTTTTTTTATTCAATTCAGATACAATCGAATCATTTATACTTTCTTTAATACTCTCTTTAACTTCTTTCGGAGTAGTAATAATTCGTGCATCAAGAGCTGTTTCTATCTTCACTATCGTATTGATAGTAAAATTATGAAAGCCACTTAGCCATTTACTAATTTCAGCTTCAGATTTGCCTAGTTGTTCTGCGAGGTCCTTTTGCATTAACCCTTTTCCATCCATTAATTCTATAATTTGCATGGCTATTGCCAATGAACGAGTAACCGAAAGTTTTGCGTCTTTCGGTGCCTCATTTAGTATCTCATCAAAAATTGGACTTCCTAATATTTCTTTTGGTTTTTTCATATTATGTATTAAAAATAGAGTTCAAAATCATCATCCATTTCAAGTTCGTTTCCAATTACTCGCAGTGATTTTTCTATGATTGCTTCATCTATTTTGTTGGCTATTTTATTAGCTAAATTAAAATGCTTTCTACAGTTAGGACAAATCTCTGGGTCATGATCCGTCTTCATATCTCCGTTTAGTAATATGACCACATTAGGACTTAACCGAATACAGTAAAGTCTTAATCCAAACTTTCCAGGTATTGTTTCTATAATATGATATTTGGGTGGCAAAGCATGTGCCGAACGTTCATGTCTGAATTGGGTTTCATGTGCTCCATATATTTCTCCTATATCTTTAATGAATTGAAATATTCTGATTAATTCAGGTTTATAATCAGGAATAAGAGCCATTCTTTTCTGAAAATCATCGAATTCTGGGGAAGAACCTTCTAATTCTACAGTATAATAAGAGACTTTCTTAAAGCTTAAACGCTGTATTTTTACAATTGTTGCGACCACTTAACTTATAAGTTAAGCAAAGTTAGCCAATTTATTCGAAATCAAAACTTTTAATTAAAAAATAAGTATTTGTAAGTCAAATATTTACAAATACTCCAACGTTTTAAACTCTAAATTATGAAGAATATTAGACCTAAAAGTAGAAAAATCACCCCACCAATTCCGCATTCTCATTTATCCGATCAATAATAGAAATCACTTTTTCAACTTGGGCCTCATCCTCAAAAACACCAAAAATCCCCTGGTCGTGTCGATCATTAAAAGGTGATTCTACCAACATGGCTTTATCAATTGTTCCATTTTTTGTCAGATATGAAATGATTGTATTCAAAAAAGTAATCTGATCTGCACTAAAACTATTTGATCCTAAAAACTCACTAAAGACTTTTTGTACTGCTGTGAGTTCTAGTCCGACAATACTTCTTATAAATTTACCTAATGGTTCTTCACCAACATTTTTTATAAAATCTTCTTTTGTTCCTCTCACATCACCATCAAAAAGTATACGCTCTAATTCTGCGATCTCTGCTTTAGTGATAGGAATATTAGTATTCAGCTTGCGAATGGTAATGTGATCCTTATTGTCTCGGATAAACTTCTCTACTCTGTTGCGATAACTTTCTAAGGTCTTTCCATAGCTTACATCACCTTCAACTATCATTAATCCGTCGTCTTCAAAAGTAGCATACACGGATACGCTTTCTGATTTGTCCAGGTATTGCAACAGGTCACGAATTTCTTTTCGAACTTGTTCTAACTTTTTTTGTGTGATTTTTACATAGAACTCTTCGGTCTTCATTTGCTCGATCAGCTCTTTATGCTTACTCACATCTGGCACACTATACTTCTGACTCAATTCACTGGCAATGTCGATTAGCTTTTCAGCATAGCTGGCTTCCTTCGACAAAGAAAGCAAGTTGGCGATTTGCATTTTTAAAGTCAGCAAATCAAATCGTCTTGTGGTCTCTTTAACAGATTCTGGAACAGGTAAGCCGCTTAAATGTTCCTGAATCAAATGGATGTCATCATTGCTCAGGTTATTCCATTTACTTCGCTTGTTAAACTGGTCTACAAAACGTTTTTTTAAATTTACTTCAAATCGATCAGGAGCTAATGTAGCAATTTGTTGGTGAAGCATATCCAAATGTCCCGACGCCAATTCCAGGTTGTCTTCATTCCTGTTTTGTGATAATAGCTGACTCAATTGAAGACGGGATTCAAAAATTTGCTGGGTGATCGGTTTGTGACTGTTTGTATTGACTCCTTCTGGATTGACATCGAAATATTCAAAATTACCGCAAGTGTCGAAAATAAAGAATTCCTTTTTGTCGTCTCCGGGACCAAAAATGTTTTCACTTAATCTGGTGCCCCGACCGATCATTTGCCAGAACTTAGAATAGGATTTCACCGCTTTAAAGAACACCAAATTCAACACTCTTGGAGCGTCAATACCAGTATCCATCATGTCAACAGATACAGCAATCTGTGGCATGTTCTCTTTGTCTTTTTCACAAAACTTATCAATGATGTTTTGAACGTGAGAAACACCATTGTACACTAGTTCTATGTAGCCGCCTCCATGTTCCGGGTATAAGGCGTAGTAGCGCTTGATGATATAGTCAGCATGCTTTTGGTTGGCTGCAAAAATAATCGTTCTTCCGATTTTATCACCTCCTTCAATTCTCAATCCATGCGTTTGTACCGAGCGCAAAACCTCGTCTACAGTTTGTTGATTAAACAGCCACCTTGTCAATGCGGTATTCCCAATCTCTTCTACAAGACCATTCTCTTCGTCGTCAAATGTTTTTTCATATTCTTCCTTTTCTTTATCAGAAAGCTCTTTGTATTTAATACCCTCTCTTAAAAATCTTGTGGTCAGGCCAAATCTTCTATAGGGGACTAGGTATTTGTCTTCTACCGCTTTTTTTAATTCGTAAGCGAAGGTAGGATCGCCTTCCGGGCAACCAAATAAATTGAACGTATGGTGATCGATGTCTTCTTTTGGTGTGGCGGTTAAGCCAACAATTAAACAATCGAAATAATCAAAAATCGCTTTGTACTTATTGTAAACTGATCTATGGGCTTCGTCTACAATGATCAGATCAAAATGACCGATACCATAAATCCGTTTGCCGTCTTGTTTCGCACTATCGATGCGGTTCATCATGCTGGGATAGGTACTGAATACCAATCGTGCGGTATCGTCTTCTTTATCTTTTGTTAAATCTATCGCTGAATAATCGGGAAGGTATTCGTTAAAATTATTTTTGGCTTGAGTAACCAAAGCATTTCGATCTGCAAGAAATAATACGCGTCTGATCCAATTGCCTTTGAATAACAATTCTGTTAAGGCTGCAGCTGTTCTTGTTTTACCACTTCCTGTCGCCATAACCAATAAAGCGCTGGTATAAGCGCCGGTCATTAACTTTGTTTGGGGCGAAGTTCTGGCAAATGCTTCCGTTACGCGCTTAATCGCTTCTTCCTGATACCACCTTCCGGCAATTTCTTGATTGACAACAAATGAACGAATGTCTTTTCTGGTTTTCCTTTTTTGGATCAACCATTGCAATTCTTCTTTGGTGTAAAAACCATAAGTTCTTCGGGGCACATAAAAAGTATCTTCCCAAATGTGTGTTTCGTAACCGTTGGTATAAAAAATGATGGGTCTCTGCCCGTGCATTTCTTCCAAACAATTGGCATACAAAGATGCCTGATGTTTACCAAGGTTAGCTTCTTTGCTGGTGCGCTTGGCTTCTACAACCGCTAAGGGCAAACCGTTATCATCCCATAACACATAATCCACAAATCCGTTGCCTTTCGGATTGTCTCTGTTCTTCGGCATTCCGGTAACAGGATACTCCATGTCTTTGTCTTTTCGAAGGTCTTCCCAACCTGCTTCTTTCAGTGCCGCATCGATTAAATGAAGGCGTGTTTGGGCTTCGGTAAACTCCGGAGTAATTTGACTAAAGTCTCTCTTGATGCTGTTATGTTTGAGTACATCCAGCTGTATTTCTCGAGTTTGGTGATATAACCTGAACTTATTCGAATCTCCTTGCAGTTCATTGCGCAGTTTCTCAAGATCAATAAGTCTTTTCTTTTCCGCTTCTTCAGCTATAGCCTTTAGCCGATCGATTTCGGCTTGTAGTTCTTTTACCTTCCTTTGCTGCTCTCCGGCTTTAGGAATAATGCTTTCATCAAATGCTCCCGGCACTTCGGGCACCCGATCGTTGTACTGAAGCGCAAACCATTTTAAAAAAGCAAACAGGTATTTGATGGATATTAAAGCTTCTTCTTTGCTGACCTTTTTCCCATGACTGGCGTTGTTGCCAATCACTCTGGTATACTTGTCTACGCCGGCAAGGTATTGAGCATCGACTACAGCGATGAACTCCTGCTGGCTCATCAAACTATAGATGGTACTGTTATAAGGAAGCTCTAAATAATGTTTGCTGTAAATGATCTTCACCGCTTCCTCCAAAGCCAGGCGGCAATAGAAACCTGAAGTCACAGGTTCTGTAACCACCGTTTGCTCTGCTTTGCTGACCTTCTCAAAAATGGAAGGCCACTCGGATTGGAGGTATAAAAAATTGCTACTCATGCATCAGGCAACCAATTGTCGCTTCTTGGTGGATTTAACTTCTGGTTCTTCTTTTACTAATTCGCCTTTGAAGGCTTTTTGTAAGAGGGTGTTGAATAACGCTTCGGATTTTTTTAGGCTTTCTTCGGCTAGTTGTTTTTGTTTTTTGATTTGTTCAATAAGAGCCGCGAATTTGTTTTGCTTTTCAATAGGTGGTAAAAGAATCTTAATGTCTTGTAATTCTTGAGCATTGATATTTGCCATTCCGACAATGCTTTTGCACATGTTTTCTAATGTTAATTTCCCATGTTTAGAATTAAGATATGCCCAAATAAAAAACGGATTCGCTTTTTCATTTACTCTTACTCTTATTAAATATCCTGCAATTGCCATTACATCATTTGTATTCCAAATAGCCGTTTTCCCAACTAGCTCTTTGCTATTTGTCCGATTAAAAAGAATATCGCCCTTCTTTACTAAATATTTATCTTGATCAACTTTGCTTAGGTTTATATATTTTAAATCTTTTAAATACAGATGTCCTTCATAGGTGATATTATTCATTCTCAAATAACCAAATTCGCCTGCTTCTTCAGATTTAGAACTTGTGCCATACTTCACTTCTGAAACTAGATCTCTAATAGTGCCTATCTGAAATTTGAATTTATTGGTACTAATATCCCCAAACATATCTAAAAACAAACTCTGTGTAAGTTGATTGTGTTTTTCGATAAGGGCTTTGTCTTTTTGGCGTAGAATGTCTGCTGTATCTAAGATTTCTGCTATTTGCTTTTGTGTTCTGAGATTAGGTAGAGGGATAGTAAAATCCTCTACTATTCTTTTTGAGATTTCTTTGAACGTAGACCCTGACCCTAATGATTGCAGTTTTTCTCTGTAAAACTCTAAACAGTAATATAAATAAACAACGTCTAGTTTGTCTTTTTTAGGAATGAGATTTTTAAAACCTTGATTTGTGCAAACAGGCAAAGTGTTTATTGCTAATAAACCGATCGGAGCTCTTGAACTCAATAGAAGAGAATTTCTAGGCACCAATGAAGTCGAACTTTTTCTATATCCTAATTCAGTGATTTTTTCAGGTGCTTCATTAATATATTTAGATGATAATTTGCTAATATCTTTTGGAGTAATCCAATGGATATTTCCATTCCAATATGCTTCAACTAGCCTACTTGGAGTAGCACCACTTATTACTTCGCAGACTTCCGCAATTCTGACTATCTTCATCAATCGATTAAAGTCTTAAGTCTTTTCAATACTTTAACTCTTTCGTTATCTAATTGTTCTATTTCCTTTATAATTTTAGAAGGTTTATCATAGATGATTTCTTCATGTATTACTTCTATATAACGATTAATGCTTAAGTCCCAATTATTTGATTTAATCTCATCAAAAGAAACCAGAAAACTCTTTTCTGCTTTACTTCTTTTAGTTTCTTTAGATCTATTCTTCCAACGTTTTATAATATCCGGAATATCATTCGCTTCGATTGTTTGTCTTTTATCATCCAAACTCAATCCATCAGCTTGCATATCATAAAACCAAACTTTATCCGTCCCGCCATTTCCTGTTTTGGTAAAAATAAGAATCGCAGTACTAACTCCAGCATAAGGCTTAAACACACCACTTGGCATACTAATCACTCCTTCTAATCTGTTATTGGCAATGATCTCTTCTCGAATTTGTTTGTGCGCATTACTACTACCAAACAACACACCATCCGGTACAATCACGGCACAGCGTCCGCCTGTTTTCAACGCACGCAACATCAAAGCTAAAAACAACAATTCCGTTTTCTTTGTCTTTACCGTTTGCAACAAACTTTTTTCTACACCGTCATAATCCAAACTTCCTTTGAATGGAGGATTTGCTAGGACCAATGTCACCTTATTTTTCAGATCGGCATTGCCTTCGCTCAACGCATCTTTGGCAATAAGCACAGGATTTTCAATGCCGTGCAATTGAAGGTTCATTGCTCCAATGCGCAACATGGTAGGGTCGAACTCAACGCCTACAAATTTTTCATTGTTGTATTTTGTTCTGAATCCTTTTTCATGAAACCAGTCTTTGTGGTTTTCATGGTAATACTCTCCTGCTGCTACTAAAAATCCCGCCGTGCCACAGGATGGATCCAAAATGACATCATCCTTTGTCGGCTCCATCATCTCTACCATCATTTTGATGATGTGGCGAGGCGTACGGAATTGTCCGTTTTGTCCTGCAGAAGCAATCTTGCTTAATAGGTATTCGTATAAATCTCCTGACGAATAAAAATCAGATAGGTGATTTGTTCAATCACTGTCAAAGGGTTACTCACGCCACCTGTCCAAAAGGCTTCCCAAACCTTGTCTACCTGTCCTTTGATTTCTCCTGTGAGCATATGCAATTGTTAAAAAAGAATTTGGACATAAGTTAAGAATAATATTATAGTCGATAAACTATAGCCATTCAAAGAAGCCAAATACTAAAAAATAAAACAAAAAAGGCCAACTCCTTTCAGAATTGGCCTTTCAGCTGTAGCGGGGACTGGACTCGAACCAGTGACCTTTGGGTTATGAGCCCAACGAGCTACCAGCTGCTCTACCCCGCGATATGGTACTTTATAACAAATTGGGCTATCCCAATGGTTCCTTTCATGACAAGGTTTGTTATAAGGCGATACAAAAGTAGTCTTTCTCATTAATAAAACCTACCTTTGTACTCTTTTTTTACAACAAATGACAACAGAAAACTTTAAGTCCGGCTTTATCAGCATCTTGGGGAAACCCAATGTGGGTAAGTCTACGCTGATGAATGGCTTTATGAAGGACAACCGTTTTTCTATCGTCACGCCCAAGGCGCAAACCACGCGCCACCGCATCATGGGCATTCTCACCGGCGACAATTACCAACTGGTGATCTCTGATACACCGGGAGTTATAGAGCCCAAGTACAAGCTGCAGGAGTCGATGATGCGCTTCGTCAACTTCTCGCTGGAAGATGCCGACATCGTGCTGCTGATGGTGGAACCCGGCGACGAAAACCTCTCTGCGGAACTGGAAACCCGGATTTCGCGTTTGACAGTACCGATCTTTTTGATCATCAATAAAATGGATGCGGCCAGCGCAACACCCGAAAAGGTGTCTGCCTGCAACAGCTACTGGCAAAATGCCGCCAAGCCGGAGAAGGTCTTTTACATCTCGGCCCTGAAGCAACAAGGCGTGGAAGAACTCTTCGCCGAACTGATCGAAGCCACACCGGTGCATCCGGCATATTACGATACCGACTTCATTTCTGACCGTCCGGAGCGTTTCTTCGCGGCGGAAATGATCAGAGAACAATTGTTCCTGCAATACAAACAAGAAATCCCTTATTCCTGCGAAGTAAGCATTGACTCCTTCAAGGAAGAAGAAACGATATTACGCATCCGGGCCATCATTTACACCGAAAGACCCACTCAAAAATCCATCATCATCGGCAAAGGCGGTATTGCCTTAAAGGCTGTAGGCATCGAGGCGAGAAAAGGATTGGAGGAATTCTTCGGAAAGCAGGTTTTTTTGGAGACCTTTGTGAAAGTGGATCCGGATTGGAGGAATAAGGATTCGAGGCTTAAGAACTTCGGCTACCAATCGTAAAGAGGTACGAGCCAGGAGCTAGGAGCCAGGATAGATGAGAATGAACATTGAGTAAAAAAATCCTAGCTCGTACCTCATCATTTCATTCATCATTAACATTAAAAATCGCCATGTCAAACATAGTAGCCATTGTAGGAAGACCTAACGTAGGTAAATCCACATTCTTTAACCGTCTGGTCGGCGGTCGCGAAGCCATCATGGACGATGTCAGCGGCGTGACGCGTGACCGTAACTATGGGTATGCCGAATGGCTGGGCCGTAACTTTACCGTGATCGATACGGGTGGTTATGTGACCGGTTCTGAAGACGTATTCGAAAAACAAATCAGAAAGCAATCGGAAGCGGCGCTGGAAGAAGCGACGGTCATCTTATTCATGGTAGACGGCAACGCCGGTCTGCATCCATACGACGAAGAGTTTTCGCGCATCGTGCGCCGTTATAAGAAGCCTACCATTCTGGTGGTGAATAAAATCGACAACGCCATGCGTCAGCATGAAACCGCTGAGTTTTATTCATTAGGCCTGGAAGCGAACATTCACGCGGTATCTTCTGCCAGTGGTTCTGGTACAGGAGAATTGCTGGACGAACTCATTACTTATTTCCCAAGCGAAGACGCGGAAGATCCGGATGCGGGTATTCCAAGAATCGCTATTCTGGGTAGACCCAACGCGGGCAAGTCTTCTTTGACCAATATGTTGCTGGGTGAAGAAAGAGCCATCGTGACGGAAATAGCCGGTACCACACGCGATTCCATCAATGCCCGTTACAAGGCCTTCGGTAAGGAATTCATCCTGATCGATACGGCCGGGATCCGGAAGCGTTCTAAAGTAAAAGAAGACATCGAATTCTATTCGGTGCTCCGTTCGGTGAAGGCTTTGGAAGATTCCGATGTCTGTATCATCATGCTGGACGCCCAACACGGTTTGGAAAGCCAGGACATGGCGATCATCTGGATGGCGCTGCAGCGTAAAAAGGGGATTGTGATTCTGGTGAACAAATGGGATTTGATCGAAAAGGACAACCATACCTTCGGCAATTACGAGAAAGAACTGAAGGAGCGTTTGGGCCCTTTGAGCTATATTCCAATCGTTTTCATTTCGGTGGTTGAAAAACAAAGGGTCTTCCAAGCCATTGAAAAAGCCATTGAGGTTTACGACAGCTACAAATCGAAAATCCCTACGTCTCAGCTGAATGAAAAATTATTGCCTGAAATTGAAGCTTATCCTCCTCCATCCTGGAAAGGAAAGTACATTCAGATCAAATATGTGACCCAGTTACCGACCAAAAGTGTGACTTTTGCCTTTTTCTGTAATTCGCCCCAATATATCCGGGAGCCTTACGAAAGATACCTTGTCAACAAAATTAGGCTGCATTTTGGCTTCGATGGGGTTCCAATAAATGTAGTTTTCCGAAAAAAGTAAAAAAAAATAAGGGAAAGTCTTTCCCCGTCCAAAATATTGTATAGCTTTGTAGCTCAGTTTAAACTAATAAAATTTAACACAATGAGAAAATTATTCGCTTTATTATCTGTTGCTACTGTTTTGACTTTAGCTTCTTGCGGTGCAAAATCTGAAGAGTCTGCTTCTGCGGCTGATTCTACAGCTGCTGCTGACACTACTGTTGCTGTTCCTGTTGACACAACTACTGCTGCTCCTGCTGACACTGTAGTTGTTACTGACACTACTGTAGTTGTACCTGCTACAAAGTAATTATTTCTTCTTAGAAGAAATGAATGCCCCTTTCTTTTGAGAGGGGCATTTTTTATTTTTGGAAATGGAACAACACACGGCACAAAAGCTCTTCGCCAAGTTTGTGCCCGAATCATCTGCTTCTTATTGCGCTAACCTCTGGATCGGTTTAGGATTTGAATTCAAACTTGCCCGTTCCCGCTCTTCCAAACTCGGGGATTACTGGTACAGCTCTGCCGTCAAGCGTCACAAAATCACGGTCAACAAAGACCTCAATACCTATTCTTTCCTGGTCACCTACATCCACGAAGTGGCGCACATGGTCGCGGGCATCCGTCACGGTTACCGCATCAAGCCGCATGGGGAAGAATGGAAATCTTGTTTCAAGGAAGTCATGTACCCGCTCATGAAAGAAGAGGTGCTACCGGAAGATGTCTTGATTCCTTTGCACGATTACATGATTTCTCCCGGTGCTTCTTCCTGCTCCGATCCCGCGCTGTATAAGGCTCTGGCCAAATACGATGCCAAACAGGATTTTCAATTGTTTCTTTCCGATGTACCTGTCGGTGCTTCTTTTGTTTTTGGCAAACGCATTTTCCGCAAAGAAAAAACCATGCGGACCAGGGCTTTGTGTGTGGAGGTAAAAAACGGACACCGCTATTATATTTCGCAGGCGGCGGAGGTGAAAGTACTACAGGCCCAAATATTTTAGTTGTTAGTTGTTAGTTGTTAGTTGTTAGTTGTTAGTTGTTAGTTGAAATAAAAATAGTTTATACTTTCGTTCGCACTTCAACTGGCCCCTAAATCCCCCGAAGGAGACTTTAGTTTGATGTAAAAAAAGAAGAAGCCCTTCGCATTTAGTATGCGAAGGGCTTCTTTGTTTTATTGCAAGTCCCCTTTAGGGGATTTAGGGGTTAAGACAGTATGCGCGAGTATGGAGGAACAAATACAAGTCCCCTTCAGGGGATTTAGGGGCCAGCTAGTATGAAGCACGAGTAGTGTGTTTTCAATCTAGGTGAAGAAAGCCAGAAAAAAAACAGAGCGAAGAAACAGCATACGCCGTCCTCCGCTCTGTACCAACATTTATTATTTTTGTTTTCCTTTTATTCCACCACAAACTTTCTTGTCAATCCTTCGCTCGTCTTGAACAAGTAAATGCCTTTCGTCAATCCGGCAATGGAAATTTCATTGGATTGTACCACACGCTGCACTATTGTTCCGGTCATGTCAAACACTTCACCTGTCACTTCTTTGTTGATGCGGATCGTCTCTCCTTTTGCAGGGTTCGGATATAAAGTCAAACCGTTAAAGGATAGTGTTGGATCTTCCACTGAAGTGATCACGTTTTGAACTTCGTATACAGATACTGTACCGCTTAGTTCGTTTGATACAGCCACGTAAGGTTTGCCGTTAGGGCTGTTTGTAGCGGAGATATAAATAATGGCCTCCGGACCTTGATCACCGCTGTAAGACAGCAGGCTTCTGCTGTTTTTATAATCCACAAATACAGGTGAAGCAGGATTGGTGATGTCATACACCATTACGCCACCTACTCTTTCCAAACCGATGAAGGCATAAACCTTTCCATCAATCGTTGCCACGGTAAGTCCTTCCGGCTCCGGACCTTTTGCACGGCTTCTGTTTTTGAAAGCATTGCTTTCATTGTCGGCATTAAAGATGGGAGATACCAAAGGATCGGTTGATGTGATCATTTCAAAATCATCACCGCTGTCGTATACCAATTGTTTGGTATCGGCATTGAAGATACTGAATGATCTTGCTCCTACGGCATACAATTCATCGTAGTCACCGTCGTTGTCCGTATCTCCCTGGAGGTTGGTAATTCTGAATCTTCCCAGGTTATGGTCTTCTTTTAACACCGCTGCATTCGGAAATACGGTAGGATCAAGAATGACGGAAGCGTTATTGACTGTCGTACGTTCAACGAATCCTGTGTATTCTTTTTCATCTCCTTCGTTGGCCGTTACAATGTAATTTACAGCCCCTACTGAATAATTCGCCATACCGTCCGGTAGGTAAAATCCTTTCACGGGCCAGTTGCATATCGCGACGGTGCCATTGTTATCCGAAGCATCAAATCCGTTTCCTACGGCATTGTAATTTTTTGTGCCCAATGGCCAGATGTCCGTGATGGCTTTGGTTTGCAAATTGATTTCCGCGATGGCATTGTTCTCCTGCAAGGTTACCCATGCTTTTTCAGAGTTCGCGGATACCGTAACATATTCCGGCTCGATGTCTTGCGACAAGGTGCTGGTCGATTTTGTTTTACGAATACCGGATGCGATCAGCGCTGCTTCATTGGCATTGAAGCCGGTAAAATCAAGGGTGGTTACATTTGATTGCGACAAAGAAGCAATGCCTCCCGAGATGTCGATGATGCTGACAGAACCTTCCGGATCCACAGAGTAATTAGCGGTCGGTTGACCTTCATTAGCCGTCAATACTTTTGTGCCGT
Organism: Cytophagaceae bacterium; assembly: GCA_029237685.1. GTDB lineage: Bacteria > Bacteroidota > Bacteroidia > Cytophagales > Cytophagaceae > JACMQM01. Next base: position 22,383 of record JAQZBV010000069.1, read on the forward strand.
CCGGTGTAAAGGTGATCATGTCAGGCAAGGCGCCTACCGTCACCTGTTTTAAAAAGTTACCGTCCGTATCGAAGAATACTACTGAGCCGTTGAGTTCTTCGTTTGCATTCGGAGAGGCAACAGCCACAATGCCATTTTTAACAGCGACACTGGTGATGCCACCATAGGTTGCCATGTTCACAGAAGAAATAAACGAAATGGCTTCAGGATTAGAAAAGTCCGCGATGTCCAGACGATCTTGTATGGCGCTGGTCATGAACAAACGTTGAGTCTGCGGATCGTGTACTACAATTTCCGTTGTGCTTCCGTTGGTGCTCACCGGTTCGAAACTTCCTACATGAGACAGCTCGATGCTTTGTGTGGCGGTTGGTGCTTCGCGGTCGTTGTCCTGAATAAAGAGGGTAAAGTAAGGTGTTCCTGTCAATGTCAATCCTACCGGGTTTTCTAAACTCAATACCAGGTATTCGGTTTGTTCTTCTGTGTTGTCGTTGATCAAAGGTACGGTAATTACTTGCGAAGAATTGCTCGCCCCTGTAAACGATAGCGTCTGCGTGATCAGTGTAACGTCAGCTGCATTTGCGGTGCTGAAAGGCGATGCTTTCACCACCAGGTCAATGCTGGATATGGAAGGGTTCTGTAATGTCAGGCTGATCGTTGCTGTACCTGCGTTTTCATTGACGGAAAGGAATTTGGTAACGAAACCTACCGAAGTGTTGTAAGAAAAATTGAAGGTATAAGGAGCAGTCATAGTGCGGTTTTCCGAATCCTTGATGTTGTTCAACTGAATGCTGTAAGATGTTGCGGTTGAAAAAGGTGTGCTGAAGGTTACCGTGATCGTATCTGCCAATGCACCGTTGTTTGTTCTGACAGCTGCACTGATGCCTGCAATGCCTGTGTAATTGGCCAGGTCAGTAGCTGACGCATTGTCCAGGTCGTTGTTGAACACAAAGCGCAAGGTTGTCTGGTTCATGACTTTCGCAGACACTACAGAAGGAGGACCAGGGAAAGTCCATGTCGGCCAGGTTTGGCCAGGTAAATCTCCTGCAATACCAATCCAGTTGGCAGGATTTAAAATAGACGCTTGCAATTGTGCCTTGTTTCCCGTTAGAGCACCGTTGTAATAAGCATTGACCGTATTACCTGATACATTGCCTTGCGTCGTGCTGAGGTTGATGGCACTTGTTCCCTCGGTCAAACCGGAAGGAAGCATAGACCCTGAGCCACTGCAAGCAGCGAGGGTGGATAACCAGGCGTTAGAGCTTAAGGCTGTGATATGATGAGAAGGACTGGCAGCCGAACCGGTGTATACCATGAATTGATCTCCGCCAGAACTCAATCCGAATTTAGCACCTGATATGGATCCTATATTTACTGAAGGGATATCGTTCTTCACGTAAATGATGGTACCTGCTGCGACGCCTTCTGAAGGCGCTGTCCAGGTCAAGCCACCAGCACATTGTCCTGTCGTCGTGAATTTACCATCGGCAAAATTAATGATAGTACCCGGTAATATATCCACTAAGGCAAGCAAGGCAACTTCGTCGTCTTTATCTGTGGCATTCATGCGGTATGCAATGGGAACTAAATCTCCTGGCTGGAAAACAGTTTGAGGGGAAATAGTAGTAAAGAGCGAAGATTGAATAGCAGTCACTGCATTATCACTGAAGTCTTCCACCACATTTTCTTTTACCGCTACATAATACACTTGGCCGCTTATCAAATCGACGGAAGGAACCAGTGTGATTTCATTTCCTGAAATGGTAGCATCGAAAGCAACCGTTGTTCCGCTTGCATTTGTCAATTTCAATTCTACCAAATCATCTACATTGTTATTGTCAATCGCTCCATCGTTGATCAGGCGAATGTTTTCGCTAAACGTAATTTTAGGTTGAACATTCACCGCCACGTTTGTCGTATTGTTTGCGGGGACAAAACTTACAATCGGAGGATTGGTATCTGGAGCACCGGTAGCAGTAGCATCTGCGGTAAAATTATCAAAGCGGTTGTTTCCACCTGTTCCGCCGACTCCCACTTCAAATGTAATTCTTATTTTAAAGTTTGGATTATTATCAGCTTCCGGAATGGCAGAGAAATCTAAGGATTGCAAAGCAGGACCACTGAAAATCGTTGTAATAGTAGCAAAAGTTATATAATTACTGCCGTCTGTTGTATAGGCAACAACTTGTTTTTCCGCACCGTTACCTGTACTGGAACGGCGAGTAGTGTATTTTACAATTACATTTTCATAACCGGAAGTCGGCAAAGAAAAAATCAAGGTGCCACCGTTTGCTGAATTGGTATAACGTAAATGTGAACCGGCAGCATCACCGTTTCTGGCATTCTCATTCAAATCAGAAAACCCTTCGCCCGTATTACCGGTGAAGGGCACTGTGCTGGTTCCTCCGGGGGCATTGATCACCGTAATGGCACCGCCGCCGTTTGTATAAGAAGGAGTAAGCAATTCACTTAATGATCCGGATTGATTAAAGTTCCAATAGTGAATCAAATCCTGTGAAAAGACAGGAAGTTGAAAGGAGAAAAGGAAAGCGAGTAAGAGTAATTTTCGTTGCATCGTCGTTATAGTTTGTCTCATTGATATTTCAATGGTCAAACTTATAGCTGCAATGTTTCCTTAATGTAACTGAAATGTTAAAGGCTTGTCTTTTATTACTGCAAAACAACTGTGGTGTTAATACACATATAGTATTAAAAAAATAGGCATGACGTTGTTAGTCAGTCCGTCTTGCCCCTAAATCCCCTGAAGGGGACTTTACCTTAATGTAAAGGTTAGTTGTTAGTTGTTAGTTGTTAGTTGTTAGTTGTTAGTTGTTAGTTGTTAGTTGTTAGTTGTTAGTTGTTAGTTGTTATAAAATATTTTTTATTTTATAATACTAAGTTCTCGCTTTATACCGTCTGGCCCCTAAATCCCCTAAAGGGGACTTAAAAACAAAAAAACGATTATGCTATAAATAAGGACCTAGTCCCCTTTAGGGGATTTAGGGGCTAGATGGATTGAAACTAACGGTAAGAGTGAAGAAACAGAAACAGAGCGTAGAAACAGTGTTTGCTCGTTTTAATTTAACCGTTTGGTGATCGCTCCATCCACCACCTGAAAAAACAACTCCGGTGTCATCGTGCGCCAGTTCTCATGATCCAGCTCTCCGCCATAGTTGATGTAATAATCGAGGTTAAATTTTTTCCATTCCGAGGTCACGTGCTCTCTGAAATTTACAGCTGCGATCCATCCCTCTTCTACGTCTTCAAACCATTCCTCATAGTACGAATCGTCTGAACCATGAAAATTCAGAATGTTTTCTCCGATCAGAATAAATTTGTTGATGCCTTCACTTACTATCAGATCAATGACGTTGCGTTTCAAATGCATGATGTCGTTGTGCAGCGTGTCGTTCCACTCCCCCATCAATTCAATGACGCAACATCGTTTGTCGTAGTCGGCGTAAAGAATTTTAACGTAGAGTGTTTCGGAGCCTATAAAGTCCCAGAGGGGATGGATGTAATACCCATAGATGGTATTCTCGTATTGTTGGAGGTTGTAATGGGCTTTGTAAAAAGGAGAACGTTTGTCCTTATTGGATTGGTAAAATTTCTCCCAGTTGTAATATGGTTCAATGTCCTGCATGCTTGTGGTACCACTCCACGGCTTTACGCACACTGCCTTCTTTTTGTAACAAGGCTTCTGCTTCCGCTTCGCTGACGTTAATTTCTTCCATAATCATGCCAATGCCCCGCTTCACCAGTTTGTGATTGGAGAGCTGCATGTCTACCATTTTATTGCCTTTCACTTTGCCCAACTGAATCATCACGGCAGTAGTGATCATGTTGAGGACCAGCTTCTGTGCCGTGCCTGCTTTGAGGCGTGTAGAGCCTGTTAAAAATTCAGGACCGGTATTGACTTCTACAGGAAAATCGGAAACTTTCGCCACAGCGGAATCTAAATTACAAACTACACAACCGGTTTGTAACCCATGTTTGCGTGCGGCTTCCAAACCGCCGATGACATAAGGCGTTCTGCCCGATGCCGCAATGCCGACAACAAAATCTTTTTCATTTACATCATAAGCCTTCATGTCCAGCCAGGCCTGATCCGCATCGTCTTCCGCGAATTCTACGGCTTTACGAATTGCTCCGTCTCCACCGGCGATGATGCCAATGACTTGATCAAACGGAACGCCGAAAGTAGGTGGGCATTCCGAAGCATCCACTACACCTAGTCTACCGCTGGTTCCTGCTCCGATATAAAAAAGCCTTCCACCGTTTTTCATTCGCACCGTTAAAGCCTGAACGAGTTTCTCAATAGAAGGCAATACTTTTTCCACGGCCAATGGCACAGATTGGTCTTCGGTGTTCATGCCTTTTAGAATTTCGCCTACCGGCATTTTCTCTAAGGCATTGTAGCGGGAAGAAGATTCTGTACCGGACATAGATAGGATGTTTATTTGTTGAATGAAATTACAAATAACAAATCCCAAATTCCAATCAAGCTCCAAATTTCGAAGGCCAAAAGTTTAAAATTTGGAACTTGAAATTTATTTGGAATTTGGTAGTTGGAATTTGGGATTTAATTATTGGTGCTTTAAAAAAAGCTATTACTTCTTATTGATGTGGTACTCCGTCAACGCCTCCATAGGATTTCCCATCACCATGTCAATTGTTACGTTATGTTCTTTCGCCACTTTATCCAATACAGGCTTCAAGTGAGCGGCAACAGAACCGATGAAACGGATCGGAAGGTTTTGGTAGTTGTCGTATTTCACGATACAGTTCTTGAACAACAAACTGAAGTTTTCATACGCCAGGTCAAACAAATACGGCTCATCCTGATTATAAATAACAAACGGTGCTAAAGAAGCCAGGTATCTGTTCGGGAAAGGTTTAGTATAAACTTTGTCAAAAATATCCGGTTGACGGTCGCTGGTGAACGCTTCAAATTTATCGCGTACAGATTTCGGCATGGCTTCGCGGATGTAATCGCGCACCACCAATTTACCCAAATATCCACCGCTTCCTTCATCGCCCAAGTATAAACCCAACGAGTTTACATTCAAGGTAATGTCTTTGCCGTCGTAGTGACAGGTATTAGAACCCGTACCCGCGATGCAGGCAATACCGGGTTTGTCACCCAATACCGCACGGCAAGCAGCGATCAAATCATGGTCTACATGGATCTGGCTGTGAGGAAATGCTTTTTTCAAGGCTGCCGCAACCACTTCTTGCTGTGCTTTGGCTTCACAGCCAGCGCCGTAGAAATAGATGTGGTCTACTTTTTTACTAGGATCCAATTGGGAAATCAATTCCTTTTGAAGGGCCTGGTAAATATCATCAGACGTTTGGTAGTAAGGGTTAAAACCAATTGTTCTGTAGTTGTGTTTGTTGTTGTTTTCGTCTACAAAAACCCAACTCGATTTGGTAGAACCACTGTCAACGATGGCAATCATGTGTAATTAGTTAAGAGGAGAAGTCTTGAAATTAGGTTTTCAATTTACCCACTATTTTAAACTTATCAAAGACATTTTCATTATGGGGAGCCGATTCCATTTCAGCTGTTAAGTCTTGCCCGGCCATGTGCTCATAATGAAGGCCATTGCGCCACATCCGTGATTTATTCAATTCATAAATAAGTCCTTTGTAAGCCACCCATATTTCTTCCCGGTCGGTGCCGTTACGCGACGCTAACTGAGCTTTGGTGTATTCGGGAAGGGCGCTGTTTATCATAGTGTTAAGCTAGGAGCCAGGAGTTAGGAGGTACGGATCATCTCTCGTACCTCCTAGCTCCTGGCTCGTTCCTATATTAGTTTCGCGTGCGTCAATATCCACCGGTTCGGCAATTCCCCTCTATTTGCGGTCATGTAATCTTCATAGCTGCAAGGCACAATGGAATTGCGGGCCATGTTGGCTTTGCTTTCCGGGAAAGGCACTTCCATCCACCACTTCTCGCTGTTCAGGTGCTTATAAAACACCAACTGATGAGGCTCGCTGGTCAGGGCAACGTAGTACTTATTGTATTTCTGTGTATTGAAATCCGGAGACTCGGCATGGCGGCTGTAAAAGCCTTCCACAAAATACCAGATCATCGTGGCTACAACAGAGGCGGTTTGTCCCTTAATGTCTTCCAGTGGATTGTATTCGTAGAAACCGATCGAAGAAAGCTTATTGCTCAGTCCGGCATACCAACAGATCTGACAGGCTTCTTCGCCGCTCAATCCAAAGGGATGTGTATTCTTATTGCCCGGCGCATCGCTTTGACGGATGGCGCTCAGGTCAAAGCTGATCATGTCCGCATCGCGGATCACGGGCTCAAACTCTTCAATGTTCTTGCGCACCTGCCCCACACGATACATTTCAAAATACAATTTCTCCAACACCCCCAGAATTTCCTGATCGGTGAAGTAGGTTTGGTAAGCGATGTGGCTGTAGTTGAATAAAATATTCGGTTCGTGCGTCAACAAATGATGCACGTGCTGGCGGTTGCGGTCCTCGCTGTGCGTGTACATGTCGATGGAAGCATCCACGTTCACCATGCTCACAAACTTGCCTGTACCTTCATAGCCCATATACTGACCGATGTCCATGTCGTGCGTACTGCCGATCAATACCGGAATAATATTTTTATTGAGCAACACTTCGCAGACTTCTTTGATGCGCTTGTAGCTTTCGTCAATGTTGATGCCGCAACGCAAATTACCCAGGTCCACCATGCGGTAAGCACCGGTACCTTTTTTCAAGGCATACAATTTCTCCCGCACGGCATCGGCCGCTTTGCTTACTCCTTCGGCATCAGCCGCTCCTTTTTCTTCCGTCAACCCAATGATGGCAATGTCTGCATAATCCAGGGAAGGGAAATTCTCTTCGTATCGGATGATGTGGTTGTACAAACTGGAAACATCGTTCTTGATGTGCGCAGGAACTTCTGTTTTTACAATGTCGAAGAAAATCCGAAGATTCATGAGGACGGAATGTTGTTGTGAGGTAAAGCTAAGAAAAATAGCTAGGAGCTAGGAGCTAGGAGCTAGGAAAATTTAATAAAGAGCTATGAGGTACGAGCGAGAGAAATGCAATTTATCCTAGCTCCTAGCTCGTACCTCCTGGCTCAAAAGAGCTGCTTCCACGTCCCCTTCACCCAATTGTACTTAATCGTACTCGGCAACGCACTCCACCAATATCGATTCATCTCTACCGCAAACGAAGGCTGCATGTAGCAGTTGATCGTGCAGCCCTGGCATTCGGGCAGTTTGCCTTCGAGTGCTACCAACTGTTGCACTTCATCGGAATGATAGAGTTCGTAGAGGTTGTTGTTGATCTCAAAAGATTTGGTGCCTAAGTGGTAACAAGGGAGGACCAGTTTATTTTCAGGAGAAATGACCAGTGTAGTACTCGCGGCTTTACAGATTGGATCTTGCACCTGATTGCCGCCGTCGACACGTAATTTGATGAAGGCTTCATTCAAATAGACCATGGGCTTTTTCGCCCATTGCTTCAGGCTCTTCAGCTGAGCAGCGCTGAGGCCTCCACCTGTTTCTACCTGGTTGTATTCAAAAGATGGATTGATGATCAATAAGAGATCATTGGGTAGAGTAATATTTTGATAGACTTTTTCCAGGTGGCTGATGTTCTCACCGAAAGCGGTAAACAAAATATCTGGCTTCTCCCCTAAGGATTTAGCGATCTGAATGGATTGCATGACAAAGTCAAAGCAAGGGGCTTTTCTCATGTCATCATGCGTGGCTGCATCGGCAGCATCCAATGAAAAATGGAGCATATCGATCAGTCCCTTGAGTTCTTCGGCGCGTTTGGGATACAACATCCCATTACTCGTGACCGTAGTGATGAAACCCAAGGATTTGGCCAGCTTTAAAATGGCGGCCAGGTCTCGGTGAAGTAAAGGTTCGCCTCCGGTGAAGTCTATCACCTTGACTCCTAGTTTTTTGAGTGCCTTAAAATTTTGCTCCGCCTGTTCCAGGGTAATGTAAGGCGATGGCTTTTCCCAAATGTCACAAAAACCACAGGCCGCATTGCAGCGGTAGGTCAGGTAGTAATTGCACAAGATGGGATGCGAAATCAGCCGCATAGAATAGGTTTTGGTCTAATTTACGGATAAAAGAGTGTTGCGCCCTTAAAAGAGGTGAATTTTGTTCGACTTTTCGTATATTTGACGTTCCATTGCACTCATTTTATTTAAAACAAATATGGCTGAAAACACACAAACGGCATTGAAAGGTGTCATCACAGGTAACGACCTGACTAAATTGTACACTGCTGCTAAAAAAGCACAATTAGCTTTTCCTGCTGTCAACGTAGTAAGTACAAACTCTGTTAACGCAGTACTAGAAGCAGCAAAAGCTGTGAACTCTCCAGTGATCATTCAATTCTCTAACGGAGGTGGTCAATTTTACGCTGGTAAATCTTTACCAAACGACAAACAACAAGCATCTATCGCCGGTGCGATTTCTGGTGCTCATCATATTCACCAATTGGCTGAAGTTTATGACGTAGCCGTTGTATTGCACACGGATCACGCCGCTAAGAAATTATTGCCTTGGATCGACGGTTTGTTGGATGCAGGTGAAAAATTCTTCAAAGCACACGGTAAGCCTTTGTTCTCTTCTCACATGTTGGATCTTTCTGAAGAGCCTTTGCACGAGAACATTGAGATCTGCAAAAAATACCTGGAAAGAATGAGCAAAATCGGAATGCACCTTGAAATTGAATTGGGTGTTACCGGTGGTGAAGAAGACGGTGTAGACAACTCTGACATTGACAATTCTAAATTATATACTCAACCGGAAGAAGTATCTTATGCTTACGAAGAATTGAGCAAAATCAGCCCGAACTTTACCATTGCTGCGGCTTTCGGTAACGTACACGGTGTATACAAATCCGGTAGCGTGAAACTGGAGCCGAAAATCTTGAAAAACTCTCAGGACTTCGTTGCTAAAAAATTCAACACGTCTACTCCTGATCCGATCAACTTCGTATTCCACGGTGGTAGCGGTTCTTCCAGAGAGCACATCAGAGAAGGTATCTCTTACGGTGTCATCAAAATGAACATCGATACAGATTTGCAATGGGCATTCTGGGAAGGTATCCTTGGTTACTACAAAACAAACGAAGCGTATTTGCAAGGTCAATTGGGTAACCCTAAAGGTGCTGATCAACCGAACAAAAAATTCTACGATCCACGTGTATGGTTGAGAAAAGGTGAAGATACGTTTGTTGCCCGTTTGAAAGAAGCATTCGTTGACTTGAACTCGGACAACGCTTACGAGAAAATGGGTCTTTAATCTGAGATCAGAAAACTGAAAACTGAGAACTGAATTATCTATAATAAAAAAGCCTGCTAGAATCTAGCAGGCTTTTTTTATAAAGTTTCAGTTCTCTGTTCTCAGTTTTCAGTTCTCTCATTTGCTAAACAGATTATACTTCAAAATACAATAGATCGCACGCACCCCGTCTCTCCAGCCAATTTTCTTTCCTTCTTCGTAAGTTCTGCCGTAATAAGAAATACCCACTTCGTAAAGTCGCACATTCTTGAGGCGTGAAATCTTTGCTGTGACTTCCGGTTCAAAGCCGAAACGTTTTTCTTTCAACTTCAACGACTGAACCATTTGGGTGTTGAACAGTTTGTAACAGGTTTCCATATCCGTCAGGTTGAGGTTTGTCAACAGGTTGGAAAGAGCTGTCAGAAATTTATTGCCGATAGTATGCCAGAAAAATAAGATCCGGTGCGGGTTGCTGCCCATGAAACGTGAACCGTATACGACATCTGCAAAACCTTCCACTACTGGCTTGAGCAAATCGTTGTATTCCCTCGGATCATATTCCAAATCGGCGTCCTGAATGATCAGGTATTCTCCGCTCGCGTGTTTTATTCCGGTGTGCAAAGCTGCACCTTTGCCTTTGTTGACATCGTGCGAAATCAAACGGATGAGCAAATTACTGTTTTGTAAGATATACTCATCGATCAGTCTGACAGTGCCGTCTGTTGAACAATCGTTCACCACAATGATTTCTTTTTGAATCCCATGGATCAATGGCACTTCCTTTACCTTATCAAGAATCAACCGGATGGTTCGCTCCTCGTTGTAGGCTGGGATCACAATAGAAAGTGTTCTGAAATGCATTTGAAATTCTTAAGGTATAAATATAAGCTTGTTTATTTATTCCACCAACTTATCGTTCGTAGCGAAGGGAACGGATGATTTGGCTTTGTTCTTCTTCATACAAAAAATACTGCTCATAGGGAAAATCTATTAGTATCTGAGCCCCATGGTTGAATTCAATGGTATGTAAAATGTAAAGGTGGTGTTTCTGCCCCTGCGCATCAAGGTATTCCGCTTCGTAGCCGATGGTATAAGGCAAGGTAAACCTGCCGTCTGTATCCACGAATGTTTTCTTGAGTTTGAATCCGTTTTGCTTCTGAAAAAACTGCATCCCTTTGGTAGAATAATCTCTGAGGGAAGTGCTCGGCTTGATGTGTTCTACCAAAATAGACAAGGTAGCTTGTCCTGCTTTTTTCTTTTCCGCCAACTTTCTGGTGTAAGTATAAATAGTAGACTCTGATTTCGTCTGTTTTACCTGTGCCTCGCTCCAGGCTACCCGCGGCAATTCAAATTTAATATGAATGTCCTCCAATACTTCTGTGCGTGTGCTATCCTGTGCCTTTGACACAGACACCAGCACAACTAAGCAAAATATAAAAGTGAGTGTTTTCATGCACGTGTTAAGGGAAAAGTTAGACAATGAGGACCACCGCGAGCCCTGGACAGTTCGCTGCTCTTGAGTGTGATGATCGTTTTTTCTAACGAGTGAAGATCGGTTCCGGATTTCAATAAAACATTAGCGTCGATGCTTTGATAACCTCTTTTGATAAAAGCTTCCAACGTTTTTTCGTTACGATCATAGCCAATGATCACGCCCGGTTTTAAAGCGAAGAAATTACACCCGTCTGTCCACTGTTCCCTTTGATCAAATGGATAAATGCCGTCGCCACAGGGAATCAATTGCAGTTCCGGAAGAAAATGAGCGGTGAAGTCATGAAAACTTTTAAACCGAAGTTCTTTATCTTCCTTTAAAGCAATCGTCTTAACAGGCACCGTGTCTTTGTCGTTGAGCAAAGGTTGATAAGCTACCGCTTCGTTGTGATTGGTGAAAGTAAATACTGTATCCCAATGCATGCAATAGCGGGAAGCCGGTAAATAGGCTACCGATAAATAGTCAATATCATGGCTTTGCGCTTGTAATTTTTGTTTGATGCGCGCAATGCCTCTTTCATTGGTTCGCTCAGAACTCCCGATCAACAAATGATTTTTGCTGATCATCATGATGTCGCCGCCTTCGAGCTGAGGCTTGGCATCCGGCATAGACAGGAAATGCAGCAGCTCGTCCAAATCATCTGCAGGTGACAAGACCAATCCTTTGGAAGACCAGGCACTGAAAGCGCTATGGTAATGAAAAACAAACCAGGTGATCAGACTTTCTCTCGCTCTTGCTTTCTTGGCCGCCGTGGCGTGCACAAGAAAGGGGCCGACCACACTTCCTATATCGCGGGTGAAAATAAGATTGGGTACAGGATACACGTTTTGCTGCAGGTTTCCTTCTATGCTGTATTGACTCAACTGCAGCGCACTCAAGTCCAATAAAAAAGAGCGTTGATCTTCTATCTTTTCTAAAGTACAAAGCGCTTGTACAAACTCTTCCTTGAGGTGACGATCTTCCAATACCTCAGCAAATAAAGAAGCTATTTCCAGGCAATTATTTTGGCCTACAAATTTTTCCAACAGTGCTTTAAGCGAGGCGTGCTCTTCCTGAATCTTCGGATAAAAGACAATGTCTTCGTATAAAAAATCGGTGGCAAACTCCGGCGTCACCTTCGCAATGCCCGGATCGGGAGAATGAATAAGTATCTTTTTTAATGACGCAATTTCGGAATAATTCCCCATAATTCAGTTTTGAGTATGGAGTATAGAGTATGGAGTATGATGCTTCTCCATACTCTATACTCTATACTCTTCACTGTTCAATAGTACATCATTTTTAAACAAAATACGCTTCCTCCTGACTTGATGTATTCAGAGGTATCCACTGCAATAACATCCACGTTTAATTGTTTTAGAATCAACTCTGTCTGTGTATTGCCTTCCTGCAAGATCGCGCTTTTTTGGCACTTCTATGCATTGGGTAAAAAGCTGTTTCAACTTTTCCCTGCTCGCAACGGAAAAAGCAGAGGGAGTATACAAAACTGTATCCGCATCAATAATAGAAATGCAGGTATCCAGATGATAAAAATTAGGATTGATCAACTCCAACGGTATAATTTCATAGTCGGTGGCTATCTCCAAATGACTGATGGTTTCATGCGCTGTGCGGAATCCATGTCCGCACAAACAACGGTATTGTCCAGGGATCTTTAACAAATCACCCATTCCTTCAAATAAAAAAGCTTTGGGCAGATGCAGGATCTCGTATTCTTTATTTTCAAAAAACTGTTGGTAATAAACCACTTCCTTCTGCCTGTTAGGATGCTTCATGTTACTAATAATGACCTTCTTCTGTCCCCTTTGATCGATAAAGGGAAAGGTCTGATTAGCGGCAAATACCATGTCTTCCAAGCCTTGTACGCCAGGCAATATAGAAACCTCTGAAAGGGCTCCGTCTATGGAGATTTTTTTATAGGCATAAACCAGTTTTTCCCACTGCAAAAGAGCCTTTGCTTTGTCAATATTGCCCTTTTGTCCCTTCATGTGCACATTTTTCTCGTCAATGACCTCAAACCATTGGGGATGACAAAGCAATACTTTGTGCGCATCGGAGGAAATCGATGGTTTTATTAACATATTTTGTATTTTTATAAGACTATTTTGAATTATTTCGAAAAAGAAAATATTCTATGTAACCTTTATCAGCAATAAACGGTAAAGTTCACATGTTGTTAATGAAAATTGAGAGTTTATTTTAATGAGGAGACTAAGGAACGGGTTGTTGCTATTGTTGTTTGCACTGGTAGTATTATCTATCATTGGTCTTGCGTTACCGCCAACTTTTAAAGTGTCGAGAACCGTGCGGATCAATAACAGTGCTGCAGGAATATACCCCTACCTCAATACCATAGAACGTTGGCCTGAATGGACCATCCTGAACAAGAGCAAAGACGCTACTATTTTATACAGTTTCAGCGGACCGGAAAGAGGCATTGGCGGCACCATGACCTTTGACGGAGAAAAATTAGGCAACGGCAAAATCATCATTCTGGACAGTGAAAGGGATCATTCATTAAACTTTGAACTGAAACTCAATGAAGAACAAGTCTCCATTCACGGGGTCATTTTGTTAGTACCTAAATCATCCGGCACAGATGTTACCATTACTTTAGAAGGTAATGTCGGCTTCCATTTGGTGAATCGGTACATCATTTTAATGACCAACCATTTTTATGGTCCTATGATCGAAGAAACACTACAAAACCTTCAGACTCTTTCTGAATAGCTTCGCTCGTCTTTACCGTTCTTGGAACTTTTAGCCCCGGCTTTGCCTTATACTCAAGAGCAAAAGGAAATAAAAGCGTTTTTCACGCGGATTCTCCCTCTTCGCTTCTAGACCAAGATTTCATATTAGACATTCTACTATATTTTAATCCTTTATGGATTCTAAAAGAGCAATGATTAACAAGATTTACAGGATACTTAGCGTCTAAAGAGTAATTTATGTTAAATCTAATTATCTTTGCAGTCCACATCGATTGACCCCTACCGCTATGCTTGATAAGCTGGAAGCCATAAAAAGCAGATTTGACGAAGTATCCGAAGCCCTGGTTTCTCCGGATGTCATGTCTGACATGAAAAAATATACCTCTCTGAATAAAGAATACAAAGAGCTGAATAGAATTGTTGTCAAATACCTGGAGTATAAAAACCTGTTGGACAACATCGAAAGTTCCAAAAAAGTATTGGCGACTGAAAAGGATCAGGACTTCCGTGAGATGGCCAAAGAAGAACTGGAATTGTTGGCGCCTCAGAAAGAGGCCATGGAAGAAGAGATCAAACAATTGTTGATTCCTAAAGATCCTAACGACAGCAAGAACATTATCATAGAAGTTCGCGCCGGAGCCGGTGGAGACGAAGCAGCGATCTTTGCAGGCGACGTATTCAGGATGTACCAGCGTTTTGCGGAAAGACAAAAGTGGAAGATGGACATCATCGATTTCACTGAAGGTTCTTCCGGAGGTTATAAAGAAGTCATTGCCAACGTTGCCGGCGACGATGTGTATGGCAAGATGAAATATGAATCAGGCGTACACCGCGTGCAACGTGTACCGAATACGGAAACACAAGGACGCGTACATACTTCAGCAGCCAGTGTAGCCGTGCTTCCTGAAATGGATGAAGTGGAAGTAGAAATCGATTTGAATGACGTACGCAAAGATACCTTCTGTTCTTCCGGACCTGGGGGCCAGTCGGTAAACACCACGTACTCCGCCATTCGTTTGACGCACATTCCTTCAGGCTTGGTTGTACAGTGCCAGGATGAAAAATCTCAAATCAAGAACTTTGACAAAGCATTGAAAGTATTGCGTTCCCGTTTGTATGAACTGGAATTAAAAAAACACAACGATACCGTAGGTGCCCAACGCCGTGAAATGGTGGGCTCAGGAGATCGTTCCGATAAAATCAGAACGTATAATTATCCTCAGGGTCGTGTAACAGATCATCGCATAGGGTATACCGTTTACAACCTGCCGGTAGTAATGGACGGGGCTTTGAATGATTTCATTGAAGAACTTCGTTTGGCTGAAAATGCACAACGTCTTCAAGAAGGAGTAAAAGAAGAAAACTAATCTTCTCTCACACATAAAAAAAGCCATCCACGTATTCGTGAGATGGCTTTTCTTTTTTGGCCCCATGCCTTTACTTATCCCGATGATTTTCTTTGATGTCTTCTACATCGTCTTTGACATCATTTTTAAATTCTTTGGCTTCCCGTTTCGCTTTTTCATTGGCATCTTTGATGTCCTGCTTCAGTTCACGACCTTCTTGTTTTGCTTCATCGCTTGTTTCTTTCAGTTCTGCTTTGGCTTTATCCGCCGCTTCTTTGATATCCTGCTTGGCTTCCGCTGCTGTTTCTTTGATGTCTTGTTTGAGTGCTCTCGCCTCCTGATTAATCTTCGCGGTGTCGTTTTGCACCTCTTGTCTATACCGTTCTTCTTGCTTTGTTGAGCAATACATCATGCCCGTAACAAAAGAAGAACATAGTATAATGGCAATCATCTTTTTCATAGCTGTATATTTTGGTGTGACATGCGGTTGAATACCTGTTTAAAAACAAAAACCTGACCTTATTCAGGTGCCACAGCCATTTCTGGCTATTCTCGCTAAAAAAGGGGCTATCATTATATGTGCGTGATCTATAGCTGGGAAAAGACTGCTCAAAATGAGTATCCTGATGAAAATTCATTTTAAATTTACCTTAAAATACCCTCTAAGAGGTATTGGATATAGCCTGTTAAAGCTATACTTTTGTTTAGAATCATTCTAAATAATTTAATCAACGTCGTGCAATCAACTAAAACGAGTGTCTTACTGGCAGATAATCATCTTCTCATCAGAGAAGGGCTTAAATCTGTTCTGGCTTCAGACCGTAGTTTTAATGTGGTTGGAGAAGCATCCGACAGTCATGAATTGGCAGAGGAAGTTCGCAAGAACAAACCCGATCTGGTGATCATAGATTATTCACTGCCTGGTTTTTTTAGTCCGGAAGACATCAAAGTAGTTTATACACTTTCTGCTGCCACCAATATTCTTGTCATCACCACCAATCAAAATCATAATGACATTCTAAAGGTATTGGAATACGGTGTGACAAATTACATCCTTAAGCTATGCGATAAAGAAGAATTGATGGGTGCTATTTATGCTACTGTCAAAAAAGAAAAATTTGTCTGCAGTAAAGTGATCGACGCTATTCTCAACAAACACTTTCCACAGGAAGACAGTTGCGAAGGCGTTTCTCTCAGCCAGCGAGAAGTAGAGATCGTCGAATTGATTTCAAAAGGATTTACCAACAGCAGAATTGCTGAAAAACTTTTTTTAAGTGTACACACCATCAGTACACACCGTAAGAACATCCTCAAAAAATTAGGCGTCAACAAATCGTCTGAGCTCGTGATGTATGCCATCAAAACCGGCATCATCGAATCTCCCTCCAATTAAATCATCACCACTTTTAAGGTATCAGCGAGTATTATTAATATACCCTTGAAGCGGTATGCCTTTTACCTTCTGACCTGTATTGATAGTTAAACATATATAGAGGACTTTTGTGCATATAAAAATTGTTTAGAATCATTCTAAACACACCAATCATCAAACCCAACACGCACATGAAAAAACTACTTACTCCCCTTTTATTAGTATTGGTGCTTGCCAATTCTATACAAGCGCAAACAGCGCAAACAGCTCTTACTGGTTCTGGATACGGCAATAACGTTTGGTATAGTTTAGAAAACGGAACTGTTGCAACAGAATCTGCAACTAACTGGGACATCGCTTTAGCGGCTTCGGCTTCCATGTCTGGTGCTTTAACATCTTCTGTTCTATTCAATCCTAAGAAAGGCATCGTATGCGTCGCTCCAGTTACGGTTGCCAACTTCGCGACATTAGATACAACAGGTATGACTTGGACGCCTTTGTACAATAGCGATAAGACCTGGGCTACAGGAGCCTTCAACAATGCAGCAGGTGCCAGTCAGTTCGATTTCGGTTTTGGTACATACAACACAGTAAACCATAGTCTGGAAGCGAGCAGAGTGTTTGTAACACGTGCTGGATCTCCTGGATCTTATACTTGCACTAAATTATACCTTACGCTGAATACCTTGGCTAATACATATACATTGACGTATAGCAAATTGGACAATACGGATTCTTATACAGAAACACTTCCTATTGCTACTTACGCAACAAAAAACTTCCTGTATTATTCTTTCGCAGCCAACGCTATTGTTGACAGAGAACCTGCTAAAACAACCTGGGATTTATTGTTTACACAATATGTAAGCACCAGTGAAGGTTACGGATCTACTCAGGCGCTAAACCAAACCATTACCGGAGTTTTGGTAAATCATGGTGTGCAGGTCGCACAGGCTAACAATGTCGATCAAGCAACTTACACAGATCACGGTAGCCTTACATTCAGCGCTGACATCAACACCATTGGGTTTGATTGGAAAATACTCAACGGCTCTACCTTCGCATGGCATCTGGTAACAGACACTGTATATTTTGTAAAACAAACCGATGGAGACATTTACAAACTGTACTTCACCAGCTTTGTATCTGGAAGCAGTCCTACCACTCCGGGCGCATACAACTTTACGCAAGAAAAAATGAGCACTGTAACCGGCTTGTTTAATTCTACAGACAAAGCAAGCTTAGCTGTTTATCCTAACCCTACTGCCACAGGCAATGCTACGCTCATCTATGACTTCTCTAACAACAACAACGCTGTATTGACTGTCTCTGATTTGACAGGAAATGTAGTGTATACAGAAAACATCCAATCTGCATCCGGCTTGAACGCTTATACTTTCTCTACTGCTTCATTGACATCAGGTTTATATGTTGTTTCTCTGAATACTAACGGTGGAGTATTGCAACAAAAACTGATGGTGAAATAATTAATACGCATACCTTTTAAAATAAAAACTAGTCTACCCAACTAAATTAATCCATGAAAAAATTATTCGCTTTTGCCCTATGCAGCCTGATCTGTGCCACCGCTTTTGCACAACAAAAAAACAAATTACAACAAGACCGTGAGGCCATACTGGCCTTTGCGGGATGTTATAAAGTAACCTTTGAGTTTGCAGAAACTTTTGCTCCGGATACCGCTTACCAATACCACGACCGCAAATTCGATTGGGGCATAGAACAAGTGTCGATCCTGGAAAACACAGAGAAAAAAATAGTGCTTCAGCATTTACTGATTGTCAACGATACAATGATCATCAAACACTGGCGTCAGGACTGGGTGTACGAAAATACAGACTTGTTGAGCTATGACAAAGACAACGAATGGAAGAAAGTAAAACTTACACCTGCCCAGGCAAAAGGCACCTGGACACAAAAAGTATTTCAGGTAGACGACAGCCCTCGCTACGAAGGCTATGGCACATGGGTACACGTGGACGGTCGTCATTTCTGGGAAAGTACTGCTGATGCACCGCTGCCGCGCAGAGAAGCTACCAAAAGAAAAGATTACAATGTGGTGAAAAGACACAGCCACATGGAAACTACTGCGTATGGATGGGTACTGGAACAAGACAATGAAAAAATCATCCGTTCTGAAAACGGCGACAAATTATTGTGCTGGGAAAAAGGAATGGAAAAATTCCTGAAAGGTGAATACAATTGCAAACCGGGTGTTGACTGGTGGACAAAAAATGAAACGTTCTGGAAAGACGTTCGCTCTACTTGGGATGAAATCTATGCTCAACCGGGTACATTCAAATTGGAAAAAAGAATAGAAGATAAATTCCTGTTTGAAAGACTATTTGCTCTAGGAGATGAATACGCTAAAAAAGCGCCATACAACTCTACAGAAGCAAAAGCAGCCATCAAAAAAACAATTGGCCTATACCTTAAGAAATAAATGAATAGCCGGGGTTCAATACCCCGGCTATTTTTAACTTCCACTTTCACTTTATGAATACAAATCCCGCCTTCCGCTTAATTGTCCTTTGGACCTTGATCATCATCGGCATGATCCTTCATTTCAACTACCACGTCAGTGAAATTTTCTACGGCATCGATGTAGCAAGACCGGAAGCCAATGGTGTTGTTCCCGCAGGTGCTCATATCATTAAAAATGTTTTTTACCACATACCGCTATTGATCATTATCTCCATCCTCTACTTTACTGGCAAATGGTATAAGCTCGCCTTATTCCTTATCGGCCTAGCCTTTACTGTGTCGCACGCGATGCATCTGGCAGGCGAATTTAAACATCCCACTTACGACCTTTCACAAATTCCTTTGCTTGTCATCGTCTTATTCGTAAGCCTGTTGATCAATAAAGCTTCCTGGGATTATTATAAAAACACAAACGCTTAAAACAAACATGAGTAGCGGCCTTGCAGGTCTTTTCTTTTAATACCGGGTGGACTTAAAGATTGTTTTTTTCCTGCAATGCCGCTTGCTCACCAATGTCGCTATCAAAAATATGAACACGAAAGTATTTCCTATCGGATTGATCCTCTCTTTACTGGGTTGCCACCAGGTATTTTCGCAGACACTTACCATCCTTTCTGTGGAAGAAAAAGAAGCCATTCCGCAAACACATGTTCTCTATAAAAGTTTATCCACTAACAGCGAAGGCGTTTTCCTGAGCGATGACAAGGGCAAAATAAAATTAGATTCCAATTTTCAGACCATCCTACCCCTTGCCCTTGAAATATCTTCTGTAGGATACCAAAGACATTACGACACACTTTACATACTTTCTAATAAAACCTATACGCTGAAATCAGAAGCCGTAGTATTGAATGAAGTGGTGATCACGGCGCAATACGCAGCTAATAGTCCTGAAAAATCTGTACACAAAATTAAAATCATCGATCGCAAAAAAATAGACCTGCAGGGCGCACAAAATCTCCGTGACATCCTGAGCAATGAAATGAACGTGCGCATTTCTCAAGACAATGTATTGGGGAGTAGCATGAGCTTGCAAGGCATTTCAGGACAAAATGTAAAAATACTAATTGACGGAGTTCCGGTGATCGGAAGACTAGATGGAAATATTGACATCTCACAAATCAACCTCAACAATGTAGAACGCATTGAGATCATTGAAGGACCTTTGTCAGTAAACTATGGAAGTGATGCCTTAGCGGGTACCATCAACGTCATTACAAAAAAATCACAGAAACGCACCTTCTCTTCTTCACTTAACGCTTATTATGAAACTTCAGGTCAGTACAACCTCTCCGGAAGAATTGGTTATCAGAAAAATAAAAACACCTTCTCTTTATCCGGAGGAAGAAACTATTTTGACGGTTGGCAAAAAAATGATCCTACATTTCGTGTGGAAAAGAAAAGCCCCGCAGACAGCTCGCGTTTCAAAGACTGGAAACCCAAAGAACAATATTTCGCCGCGCTCTACTTAGGCCGTCAAATGAAAGAAGTACAAGTGGGTTATACCGGCGATGTATTCTTTGAAAAAATCACCAACCGGGGCACGCCAAGAGCTCCCTATAGTGAAACGGCTTTTGATGATTATTATAGAACTGCCCGCATCAACCATACCCTGAGTGCGAATGGCAAACTGAGTAAGAACTTTAACATCAACGTCATTGGTTCTTACAATTATTTTCGACGCACGAAGAACACCTACTTTAAAGACCTCACCAACTTGAATGAAACGCTGAGTACCAACAGCGGAGACCAGGATACGACCAAGTTTAAAACCCTTATGAGCAGAGGCAGTGTCAGCTATACCAAAGACTCAGCCGCTTTGCATTTTGAATGGGGTTACGACTTAAATAATGAAACCGGATACGGTGCCCGCATCAAAGACACCAAACAGACCATCGGTGATTATGCCGCGTTTGGAAGTATTGAATACAGTCCTGCTAAATCACTTGTGATACGCCCGGGATTACGCTACGCCTACAACACGGCTTATGATGCGCCGTTGATTCCGTCTCTGAATATTCGCTACATCCTAAAAGAGTTTACGTTTCGTGGATCCTATGCCAAAGGGTTTCGTGCGCCTTCTGTAAAAGACCTCTACTTCTATTTCGTGGACATCAACCACAACATCGTGGGCAATGAAAATCTTCAGGCAGAATCTTCCAATAATTTCAGCTTGTCTACTGTATGGCAAAAAAAACAACAGCAACGAGTCTATAAAGTAGAACTGTCAGCCTTTCATAATCAGATCAAAAACCTGATTACCTTGGCCTTGCTATCTGGTACGGAATATACCTATACCAACATTGGTACTTACAAAACACAAGGTTTGAACCTGAACACTGAACTGGCCATTAAGCACTTGAAGTTTGTCATCGGCGGTTCTTATATCGGCCGCTACAACATCCTGTCTGAAACGAGTGACATAGAAACATATAGCTATTCTCCGGAAGTACGCTCCAATATGATTTACGAATTCAAAAAGGCTAATCTCTCTGTGGCTTTGTTCTATAAATACAACGGCGCCTCTAATGCTTTTGCTATGGATACGGACGACAACATTTATCAAACCACCATACAAGCTTACAGTATGGCTGATTTGTCCATTACGAAATCCTTTTGGCAAAAACGTATCGGACTTACCTTGGGAAGCAAAAATTTATTTGACGTGAAGAACATTACCGGATCTTCTTCCGGAAGCGCGCACGCTGCAGGCAGCAACAGCTTGTCTGTAGGCATGGGCCGCACGTATTTTCTCAAACTGGATCTCCTGATCAATAGCAACTAATGAAAGCGATTTACACTTTATGCTGTTTGACCTTGTGCTCCATGCTGCTGAGCAGCTGTGAGGTCAAAGAACTACCTGTTCCCCTGCACGATACAGGCGATGTGATCACTACTTCTGTTGACATGAGCGCTTCTTACAAATGGCAAATATACTACAGCCTGGAAAATAATACCGAAGTGAGTAAAGTGGCCAAGGCCAGCTGGGATCTTGGTTTTGAGACTGGCGATAATGGCTATCGGATCATATTAAATACGGCGAAGTTCATGTTCGCCTATAACACCCATAACACCAATTTTGCGGCTGTCACTGACACTTTGGGTTTCAGTAATGGAAAAAAATGGGACGAACCTTCCGGAAATCTAGATTCTACAGCTATCGGCGATTGGAGAAACGATGGATACGTATACATTATTGACAGAGGATACGATGAAGCAGGTACAGCTTTAGGATTTAGCAAAATCGTTTTCACTTCCGTCAGTACGACAGAGTACATGGTAAAATATGCACGTATGAACGGTGCCGGTGAAACCACGTTCCATATTACCAAAGACAATGCCGCCAACTTCTCCTTTCTCTTCCTGACAGGAAGCGGCGCGCAAGTTACCGTAGAACCGCCCAAAGAACAGTGGGACATTTGCATAACCCAATACACACACCTCT
>JAQZBV010000070.1 GCA_029237685.1 Cytophagaceae bacterium
CTTGTATGGTATAATAAAAAGCAGATTTCTCCTTTTCGCTCATGACAGGGAAATATAAATTGATTTCCGTTCTGAAATTTTCCAAGGCGCGAAACCAACACGTATCCGCTGCCGGATAATTCTTTTGCGCAGCCAGGGAACGAGCAAGGTTACAATACACGTCTGTTACTAAAGGATGTTGGCTCCCGTGTGCTTTACTCCGGCGAGTCAAGGATTGAAAATAAAAATCTGATGCCTCTTTATATCGTTCTTGTTTTTCTTTGATCAAGCCCTGATTGTTCAGCATGGTTGTGACCAATACATGCTCTCTTCCCAATGCTTTCTCCGCTATAGGAAGCAAGGCGGTGAAACGTGTTTCCGCTTCAGGCATATTACTTTTTCGAACGTATACATAAGCGATGTTATTCATCACTGAAAAATAATCCACGTTATTTTTCCCAAGGGCTTTTTCAAAAATGGCCAAGGCTTTGTTGTAGTTGATCAATGCTTCGTCGTATTTGCCCTTCTTCTCTTGCAAGGAAGCCAGGTTAGTCAGCGTATAAGCATAATCCACAGAATTGCTTCCCCATGCCGAGGCGGCCATGGAAGAAGCTTTGTTGTAAAACTGTTCTGCTTCTTGTTCCCTTCCCATCAATTGGTATACATCGGCCAGGTTGTTGTATAAAAAAATCCATTCTTCCATGCGATCCTTTGCTTTCGCTTCCAGAATCGCGATGGCTCTTTTATAACTGTCTTCCGCCGCCGTCCATTGCGCCATCAGTCTTTGCTGAGCAGCATTCAAGGCCAGCAAGTGCGCGTATTCCTCCGATTGATTGCCGAAGTTCTTTTCTGCCAAAGCAGAAGCTTCACTCAATAAAGGCGCTGACTTCTCGGTCTTTCCTTCACTTTCGTAGAGATTGATCAAACCGGACAGCAACTGTAAACGCATCTTGGGAGAAGGCTTCGTATTGTTGATAGCCAAAGCTTTGTTGTAATACTCCTCTGCCAATATCCACTCCCCTTGTTCGACATGAATGCTCGCCATCGTGGAATATAAATTCATATTAAAGTCATCGTCAGCATTGGAGTAATTGTTCAAGGGCAGCAGGTAAGTCAGAGCCTCTTCGTACTTTTTATAGTGCTTAGCAATATCTCCTAAACGAAGCGCTGAATAGGCATGAAGCTTCGCTTGATCAGCGATCAAATCGGTTCCTCCCCAGGATTGCCTAAACGATTGTTCGGCTTCTGTATACTTGTTCTTTTTCAGAAAGATCCGACCTTCATTGTATTTTGCTTCCAGGAAAAGAGGATCGGCTGTGCGATTTGAATCTATGAATACTTTCGATGCTTCGGTATACAGGGGAACTGCTTTATCAAACTGTTCCCGTTTAAGGTAACGGTCGGCCAATACAAGTTGTGTTTGAGCATAAGCCACAGAAGATTTCCCTTTTACCTTTTCTATTCGCTTGCTGTAATTCAAGTACAAACTATCCACTTGCTTTTCTTTATAAGTCGAGGGAGAAGCATCTACCATGCTGCTGTAAAGATCGAGGTAGGTATTGTCCCAATCTCCATTCCAATGATCCCATTCTTTGATGGCTTGCTGGTAAAAATAGAAGACCGAATCTTTGAGTTTTTCTGATTGGTAAATATTACCAAGTGACACCGCGGAAAAAATACCGGATTCCAGGTGCTTCACTTTTCTGTTCTTCAGGTATACCGTCCAGGCCTTGTAAAAATAGAACTTAGCTTTGGGCGTAGCCTTATTCTGCAGCTGAGCATCGGCAAGCGTATTGAGCAAATTGATATAAGCAGCGGTATCTTTGTAAACTTTCTCTACTTCCGGCAATACACTTTCCAGTTGGACAATGGCAGCACTATACTTTTCTTCGTTGTAAAGTTCTATTCCTTTTTCATACTGCTCTTTCAAATCTACAATATCCTGAGACTGTGCATACGCATGCACAAATGGAGTGAGGATAAAAATAACGAAGAACAAAAAGTACTTTCCCTTCATGAACAGTAAGATTCAACTTAAAAAAAGCGATTTTTAGGGAAGGAAACAATAGTTACAGGTTATAAAAAAAGAGAGCGATCATTCGCTCTCTTTGATTTTGTTATTGATACCTTCTATGGAACTTAGGACAAGGAGCACTTCTTCCTCTTTTCGCCTTGTACTTGATCGGCTTAAACTCGTAGATCAATGCTAATTCGTGAACGCTTCCTGCGCCCTTCAATTGAGAAATGGTATAATCGTAACTATATCCTAATGTGAAACCCTGGTAATAACCACCGATCATGAAGACTAAAGCCTCACTGCCGGGTATCCCCGTAGCATGTTTGGATACCGGTATACCACGGTACCACAACCCCACCATTAGAGGTTCGTAAGTGACGTAGGCACCCAAATCTAATTGGCTAAACTGACCTTGTTGCTTAAACAAAAAGGTAGGCGTGACACTGAACTCGGGATCTGAGTTTTTATAATTTTTGTATTTGGATTTACCGCCTCCTGAAACGAAGAATTTATATCCACCCTGCGCGGAGAATTTAATCGGCAAAGGTAGATAATCACCTTCAGCAAAGGCTTGATTAGGTCTATTCAGGTGATGGAAAGAAAGTCCAAACCAGGCATTTTGATTGAATGCAATTCCACCTGCAGATATATCTCCATATACTCTTGCTTTGGTGCCGTTCGCTAAAGGATCTGCGCTCCCTCCACCTGTAGCTCCGCCAGAAGACAATTGATCAGCAAAAATCATGGAAGAGTAATTCGCATCACGCGACACCATGCCTACCTGAATACCGGGCTTGATGACCCAGTCGTCGTTGACATTGATCGAATACGAATACTGCAGGCTAATTTCATTCGTAGTTAAACGGCTATTTCCCTGTACATCTCTGAAATACAACAAACCGATACCGCTATTATAGGACTCGATGTTATGATCGGCCCATAAGCTGACAGAGTTAAACGGTTTCTCGATTCCTCGCCATTGCGTGCGGTAGTTCAAGCCGACTCTGGTATTGTCGCCTGTACCTGCAAATCCTGGATTAAGATACAAGGGGGCGTTGTAATACTGTGAAAGTTGAACATCCTGCCCCATAGCTGTGTTGAATAAAACTAGACAACACGTGATTGATAATAAAATTTTCCCCATTTTCATTTGCACAAAACTAATAAAAAACTAAATAAAAGCTGTTAATTCGAAGAAAAATTCTGCCATGATTACCTGGGAAATCGCTGATCTGCACCTTAAATTATTATATGAGTGGAAAATTGCACGCAATGCCAGTTCTTCCAAACATAATTTAGTGATCACCATTCGTTCGGACGATTTTATCGGACAAGGAGAAGTGGCGCCTAATGTTCGCTATGGAGAATCAGCAGAACTCCTGCATAAGCAATTTTCAGAAATCAGGCCCATTCTTATTCGCAACAGTAAGCTTAGTCCGGTTGAATTTTCTTCGTTTATACATTCCCTTCCCATTGCCAATGCCTTAAAAAATGGATTGGAGACCGCTTATATCCATTTGCATTGCAGCCAACAGCAGATCTCAGTGGCTCACTTATTGGGCATTTCGGCACCTGAACCTCAGGTCTATACCTCCTATACCTTACCCATTATGCCGGCAGCACAAATCGGCGAGTTCATTGCAAAGCATGACTTGACTAGATTTAAAAGTTTAAAAATCAAGGTTAATAAAGAAACAGCGGTAGACTTGGTCATGGAAACGCTCAGACATTATAACGGTCCGGTAAGAATAGACGGTAACGAAACCTGGACCAATGCATCAGAAGTGCTGCATTTTTTTGATGCGGTTGCGTCTGATCGCGTTGAATTTATGGAACAGCCCTTACCAGAAAAAAGCGTTATCGAATACAGAAAACTTAAAAAGATATCCCCAATTCCGATCATCCTTGATGAATCTATCACAGACAATCCTAACTTTGACTCGTTGGCAGAGCAGTGTCAAGGCATCAACATGAAAATGATGAAGGCCGGGGGGTATTACAATGGGTTGGCAATTTTGAGGGAAGCTCAGAAGTACGACCTGTTGACTATGATTGGATGTATGATTGAGACCACTTTAGGAATATTTTCTGCTATTAATTTGAGTAATAGAATAAATTACCTAGATTTGGATGGTTTTTTTGTCATTGAAAATGACCCTTTTACTCTTGTAAAAGAAGAAAACGGGGGATTGATTGTAAACAAGGAAATTTTTTAAAAAAAATGGCCAAAACAGTAAAAAAAACTAAGTCCGCCCCTGCAAAAAAGGCAGTAGCGGCAAAAAAAAGTCCAGCTACGAAAGGTCAGCCAGTAAAAACAAAAAAAGTTGCTGCTAAACCTGTTGCAAAAAAAACCGCTAAAGCTACTCCAAAATCTAAAGTGGCTCCTAAGGCGAAAGTGTCGCCTAAATCACCAGTAAAATCAAAGATATCTGCTAAAGCTAAACCTGCAGCGGCTAAAAAAACTGTTAAATCAGCACCAAAACCTGCTGCAAAATCCAAAATTGCTCCTAAAACGAAAGTCGTACCTAAATCTGTTGCGACTAAGAAAGCTATAAATAAGCCTGTTATCGCCAAAACCAAAATTGCGTCGAAACCGGTTGTTGAAAATAAGAAAACAGCAAAAACACCACCTGTTAAACCTGTTGCTGTAAAAACAGAAGCTCCTAAGAAAGAACCCAAAGTCAAAGCAGCAAAGGAAGTGGTAGCCAAAGCCGAACCGGCCAGAACTACCAGACCGATGAAAGATCTTCCGAGAAAGAAGGTTCCTCTAAGACCGGTGCCGAGCAATGAAGTTTCTTTTGATATGCCTGCTCCTAAAAAGAACCAGGAGCTGTTAATCTCCGGAGAAGATAAACTAAAACTAAAAAGAGCACTCCTAAATAAGTGCATCGAAATACAAAAAAACAATGTAACCCGGTCCAAAAAGGCCATGGAAGATGCTCAGGACAGTGCCAATCAAGAAAAAGGCAATTCTGAGGACCAGTCAGACTCTTTCAGGGAAAACATGCAAGCCACCCGCGACATGTATGCGCGCCAGGTGCACGAAGGTGTCAATACACTCGCATTACTTAACCGCATTATTGTACAAGAGCACGAATGGGTGAAATTTGGTTCAGTGATCTTCACCGACTACCAGAACTATTTTATTAGCAGTGGTTTAGGAGAGATAAAAATCAACGACTTATCATTCATAACCGTTTCAACACTATCTCCTCTCTTCCAAATACTGGCCAGTAAGAAGAAAGGTGAACAGTTTATGTTCCTGGATAGAATGTACAGAGTAGTAGATGTGTTTTAATCACGGTATACCATCATAATAAAAAAGGTCCCGCTAAAATAGCGGGACCTTTTTTTGCTCCTTGTTGGAGTATCACTTAAACATTTTAATACCTTCTCTGAAAAACTTCCGAGGCAATAAATGCCTTTTTTAGATTATTTTTATCTTTCAGCCAATCCAGATTCATCTTATACTTAGACTGTTCCATGTAAGGCTCTAAGTGCTCATCCGCTAGCGGCTTTCGATCTTCTTTCAATGCTTTTTCTTCTTTCCTTCGATCTTGCAGGAGCGCTTCAGCAATGAGTTCTTCATCGGCAACAGGCTTATAAACAATGGGATTGCGTTCTACTTCTTTATCTTTATGAGTCAGTATAGATTTTTTCTCTCGGGTCTTCATTTCGCGCTTGCCTTTGTAGTCGAAGACTGTCTTAGATGTGGCAGTTACTTGCTTAGCCACAACAGGTTTAACAGGAGCGGGTTCTGACGCTCTTTCCTCCTCTGCCTTCTTTCTCATCTTACGCACCTGAGAGACAACGTATATGATAAAAAGCACACCGTAAAATGCATATTTAATATAGTGTTCCATGCCTTCGATTTTAGCCCAATATAGGCAAAAATAGGCAAATCCAACTGTTGATAGTTCGTTGAAAAGTTCGCCTATCCTAAACTGTGAATAACTCACTTACCTCCTATCTTTATAGTCTTGTAGGTGGGCGAAGTGCGGAAATCCGGCTTTCGTTCGATCATTATTTTGAAAGGGAGATTATGCAATTAAGCAAATTAGAAATCAAAGGGTTTAAGAGTTTTGGAGACAAGGTGTTAATTAACTTTGACGAAGGAATTACCGGTATTGTAGGACCCAATGGTTGTGGAAAATCAAACGTTGTCGATGCCATACGTTGGGTATTGGGAGAGCAAAAAACCCGTGCACTACGTTCGGATAAAATGGAAAACGTGATCTTCAACGGAACACGTAACCGCAAGCCGTCTCAAATGGCGGAAGTATCTCTGACATTCAATAACACCAAAAACATTCTTCCTACAGAATATTCTCAGGTAACGATCTCCCGCCGTTACTACAGATCGGGTGAAAGTGAATACCTGTTGAACAACGTCACCTGCCGTCTCAAAGACATCACCAATCTATTCCTGGATACGGGTATCGGTTCGGATAGTTATGCGATCATTGAGTTGAAAATGGTAGAGGATATCTTGAACGATAAGAATAACTCACGTCGTGAATTGTTTGAAGAAGCCGCCGGAATTTCCAAATACAAAGTACGTAAGAAAGAGAGTTTGAATAAACTTTCAGATACCGATAAAGACTTGGAACGCGTAGAAGATTTGTTGTTTGAAATCAACAAAAACATGCGCAGTCTGGAAAAACAAGCCAAGCAAACAGAAAAATATTTCCAGGCCAAAGACGAATACAAACAGATCAGTCTGGACCTGGCTAAAGTCAGTGTATCTACACAACGGGAAGACTTACAAAACTTACAGCAAGAGGTAGAACAAAAGACCGATTTAAAATTGCAATTGAGTGCCAGCATCAACGAAAAAGAAAGTTCGATTGAAAGCACCAAGTTGCAACAAGTAGACCAAGAAAAAGTATTGGCCAGCAGACAGAAGGCGCTCAACGAACACGTTGATAAAATCAGAAAATATGAAAGTGAGAAGACGATCAAAAACGAGCGTTTAACTTACCTGAACCGTGCCAGCGAAAAACTCAACAACGAACTGGAGCAAGACCAGGAGCACAACAACAGAGCCGGCTTCGCTATTGATTCAATTACAAGAGAAAAAGAAAGTTCCGAAAAAATATTAGCGGAGACAGAAGTTCGTGTACAGCAATTGAAACAAGAGTACGAAGACCAGAAGTCACAGTACCAGCAATTGCAGGAAGAAGCAACGGTCATCAACAACCAATTCAAACGCAAGCAGGAAGAAGTCTTCAACCTGAACAAGACCATTGAAATCAATCAAATCCAACTCAGCACTTTAAAACAAGAGTTGGAAAAAACGGCTTCCGATTCGTCTCAGCAAGAAGCGAGCATGCAGGATTTCGAAACCAAGATCAACGAGGTGAATGCCCGCTTGGTAGAGAAAGCTGAAGTATTGGCTAAAATTGAAATAGAAGAAAATAAAATTCAGACACGCATTGCTGAATTGGAAAAAGAAATTGACAGCAGCAAAGAATCGCTGACTCAGTTCAACCGTTCCTTAGATGCCAAGCAAAACGAATTCAGCTTAACCAAATCCATGGTGGAGAACCTGGAAGGCTTTCCTGAGGCGATTAAGTTCTTAAAGAAAAATTCAAGCTGGGGAAAGAATGCTCCCCTGCTCTCAGACGTCATTACCTGCGATGAGAAATACAGACTATCGATAGAAAACTACCTGGAGTCTTTCATGAACTACTACATTGTAGAACAAGAAAGTCATGCCTACCAGGCCGTCAATTTATTGAGCGATGCGGCAAAAGGAAAGGCGAACTTCTTTATCCTGAATAAGTTTGAATCGTTTAAACCGGCTCCAAAGAAAAGTGTACCGAATGCCATTTATGCATTGGACATTGTAGACGTAGACAAAGAATACAGACACCTTGCGGAGTTCTTGTTGAACAACGTGTACATCGTGACTGAAAACCAGGACAACCTTACCGATCAAGGCGATGCGGTATTGATTACTGTAAACGGAAAAATCAGCAAGCGCGAATTTTCTATCTCCGGTGGATCTGTAGGATTGTTTGAAGGTAAACGTATCGGTCGTGCGAAGAACCTGGAGAAGTTGGAAGTAGACATCAAACAACTGACTCAACAGATTGAAGCTTTACGTGCGAAACTCGATACACAGCAACAAGAATTCCACCGCTTAAAAGCAGCGACACGCAAACTGGAAATCGATAATCTTCAAACCGAAATCAACCTGATCAATCAGGAAATGGTAGCGGTGACATCGAAGAAAGAACAGCTGGCCTCTATGTTGTCTAACAACAGCATGAAGAGCGAAGAGATGCTGGAGCGTATTGCCAAACTGGAAGAAGACATTACGCAAAAACAACCTTTGTCTATCGAAGAGCGAAGCAACCTGGAAGCACTGGAAGAAAAACTGGTGTACATGAACGAAGCCTTGCAGGAACAAAACGAAATCCTGTCGAACAAGTCTTCCGCTTACAATCAGGAAAACATTATCTTCCATCAACAACAAAATAAACTGAGCAGTCTGGAACAAGAAATCAGTTTCAAACAAGCTTCGTTTGATCAAAGCAAAGAACGCATTGACAACAATACCAAAGAAGCCGAACGCATTAAAAATGAGATCCAGGAATTGTTGAGCAGAACAGATGTCAACGAAGATGAACTGGTAGAATTATACAAAGAAAAAGAATTGATCGAAAGCGGTTTGCAGGAAGCGGAGAGATCGTATTACGGTTTGCGAAGCCAGACAGACGGTATAGACAGTGAGATCAGAGAAATCAGAAGAAAAAGAGATGAAACGGAAGAATCACTTTCTTCTATACAAACCAGACTGACAGAAACACGTTTAGGTTTGACTTCATTGAAAGAACGTTTAGCCGTAGAATTCGATACGGACTTGGATGAATTATTGAATCAGCAAGAAGCCGAAGACAAACCATTGGGAAGTCTGGAAGAGTTGCAGGAAAAAGTAACGAAGATCAAAGCCTCTATGGAACGCATGGGACCCATCAACCCAATGGCCATGGAAGCGTATCAGGAAATTAAAGAAAGAGGAGATTTCATTGGCGGACAAAAGCAAGACCTGGTCAATGCGAAAGAATCTTTATTGAGCACCATTTCTGAAATTGATAATGTAGCGAAAGATACCTTCTTCGTTGCTTTCGAACAGATCCGTGAAAACTTCAAAAACGTATTCCGCTCGCTGTTTACAGAAGAAGACAAGTGCGACTTGAAATTGGTGGATCCTAGTAACCCATTGGATTCAGAAATCGAAATCATGGCACAGCCGAAAGGCAAGCGTCCATTGACGATCAACCAATTGTCAGGAGGAGAAAAAACATTGACAGCGATTTCGTTGCTCTTCTCTATCTACTTGTTAAAGCCCGCACCATTCTGTATCTTCGATGAAGTGGATGCACCATTGGATGATGTAAACATTGACAAATTCAACAATATCATTCGTAAATTCTCCGGTGAATCACAATTCATCATTGTAACCCATAACAAACGTACCATGTCCAGTACTGACGTTATTTATGGCATTACCATGATCGAGCAAGGCGTATCAAGGCTTGTACCGGTTGACCTGAGAGAATTAGCTTAATACCATTAATGGACCTATTTCTTTTGGCTCTAGCCCCGGGCTTGGCCATATGCTTCTTCATCTATTACCAAGACAAACATGATCCGGAACCTAAAAGGCTCCTGATCATGTCTTTTTTATTGGGGGTATTGAGCATCATACCGGCCATACTGGCCACAAAAGGAATCAAGTATTTATTCAACATTGATCATACCAACGACGCACCGGATCTTGACCAATTGTACTATGCCTTTATGGCGGTTGCCTTAAGTGAAGAGCTGTCCAAATTTTTGGTTTTACGCTGGTTCGCTTATCCTAAAAAAGAATTTGATGAACCTTTCGATGGCATCACCTATAGCGTCATGGTCTCCATGGGCTTTGCCACCATTGAAAATTGCCTATACCTCTACCACGGACAAGATTTAACTACCGGTATACACCGCATGTTTACTGCCGTTCCAGGACATGCGAGTTTCGCGGTAGTAATGGGTTATTATGTGGGTATGTCAAAATTCTCACATAAAAATTACCCGCAATGGATTGGTCTTTTCGGCGCTGTGTTACTGCATGGATTGTACGATGCCTGTTTATTTTTAAAACACTACCCTGTTATGGTGATCATTGCCGTATTGATCGTTGCGATCAGCGTTTTTTATTCGCTGAAAGCCATCAAGCTGCATCAGGAAAATTCTCCTTTTAATAAAGATTCAATTTAAGGAAGTTAGTAAGCTAATAGCTTTTTAATGATCACTTCTTGGCGCCAGTTTTAACTGGTGCCCACCTTCACATAGAGCTTTAGCTCGGGGTTGGTTTATCATCTACCAATTCGTTGACGCCAGTTTCAACTGGTGCCCATCATCACATAGAGCTTAAGCTCGGGCTCATGCTATCATCAACCAATCGAATCAAAGACGGCAGTTCTGCATAGTTCCTCGCACTGCTGTACAACCATTCCTCCGGCTGACTTACAAAACCGGATACTACTGGATTCAAATGAATATAATTCATTTTCTGATAAAACACTTCGTCACTCCATAATTCCATCGGATGGCTATCGTGTTGCCAGAATTGAAAACCGTTTGTATTTGTTTTCTTCATCCCAGCCCTTTCCATCATCCAGAGTAGCCATTCCTTTCTGCTTTTATAGTTATTGTCTTCCGCTGTCAATAGTTTATGAAAGCAACCGGATGTATGACGTTTGAAATCACGTATAATATTTTCCAGCTTATTTATTCCGTTTGTGCCTATTATTAAATGAATACGGCTTGTCATGATACAATAGGCATGGATTTCTAAACCTTTATGTTGTTGGCAATACTCCAGACTCTTAACAAGAACTGATCTATATTCTTCTCGGATGAAAAAATCAATCCAGTTGATTACTGTAAATGTCACAAAATGTGCGTGGCGCTCGTTGTCAATTCTATACTTTCTGCTCATATAAAAAATAGTTTAAAAAAATGTACTTGAAAAAATATTCGTGCTTCGTTTGTTATTCTATTCCCGAGCTTAAGCTCTATGTCATTTTAGGCACCAGTTAAACTGGCGCCAACAGTTATATTTAAAACTCGGGATCGTTCAATAACGACTGCACATAGGATTTGATCTCCGGAAAAAACTCATTGAACTCGGCCTCGTATTCGTGGTAATCCATCCACAAATCTTTCATGGCCGAAGACATATTGGAGTCAAACTGCGTCCTACGTGCCATGCCTTTAAACACACGGTCTATGCCGTCTAAGGTTCTGTAGTTGTACAGCCAATTGCCTTTAATCATGTAAGGCAGCATGTGTTGTATGCGTTCCGGCAGTTCAAGTTTATGTTTGAGCATTAAAGCATAACAGCTGTTTACATATTCCCACAACTCCTCGTTGGAGTATTGTTTCCAGTTCTTGGCTAAAAAATGATCGTAGCAAATATCTACGACTACCCCTGCAAACTTCCCGTGACGATCTCTTAAACGCTTAATGCTTTTCAATACTACGGGATGACTATCGGTATAACTGTCAATCCTGCGATGCAGCTTGATGCCCTGAATGACGCCTTCACCCAAAGAAGCAGGTGGTAAGCCTTTGACAGAATCGGCTATGAAATTACCAATCTTCAGGTCGTCATTATTTCCAGAAAGAAACTGATGAGCTAAAAAATTCATTCCGCGGTCTCCGTTGTTTCCTTCTTTTGCTTTTCTTCAAATGTTTTGAACAAACGGAAACCTATACCAAATTCAAAATACGGAAGCCATTCGGAGTATTGATCGTCTGCCTTGATGTTGTACTTAGGTGTAGTCTTGTAATCGGTATAAGAAGCGCCGACCTGAATATTTGAAAACCACCTTTTAGAAAAGTGAAACCTAAGACCCGTCAATAAAGCTACGCTACTGTATTTTGTATCTTCTGTATAATAACGATCGGATACTCCTTGTGAATAGAAAGCGGAAGCAATCCATTTCACATTGTAATGAGAAACAGATAATGGGAATACTTCATGTATCACACCCAGGTTAAGGCCTTTGTTGAGAGAAATTCCAGCCGTCAAAGTGGTCGCACGGTAAGATAAATTCAGTACCGGAACAATGTTCAATACCGGACCACTTTCTCCACCTAAGCCCATGAACAAACCCACATTAAATTTCTTTACCCGAGGGTAACTGATTTGTGCCTGCAAAGCATGAGTCAGCAAGAGTAACGTGCATACCAATACAATTTTCTTCATATCCTTAATATAACTAGAAAATATCATTTTAAAAACTTCGTCAAGACTCCGGGCTCCCTGGCAATCAAAGCCTTACTCCCTTTAACTACGATGGGGCGCTCGATCAGAACCGGATGTTCCACCATAATTTTGAGCCATTGCGCATCGGTGAATTTCTTGCCCTTGTATTCTTCTTTATAGAGCGCTTCGCTTTTTCTAACCAAATCAACAGGTTTCAATTGAAGTTTAACGCATAACGCATTCAACTCTTTTACCGAAGGTATCTCTTTTAAATATTCGATCACCAGCACTTCTTCTCCCCGTTCTTCTAATTCCTGCAAAGCCGTTCTGCTTTTCTGACACCTGGGATTATGGTAAATCACCACTTCGTTTGCCATACTACTAGAAGGTTTCGATGATAAAGTTATGGTTCGTGTATATACAAATATCAGCGGCAATGGTAAGTGCTTCTTTCACCATTTCTTCTGCTGACAAATGAGGAGCATGCTTTTTCAAGGCTAAAGCAGCAGACTGCGCATACATACTTCCAGAGCCAATAGAAGCAACACCGTTATCCGGTTCGAGCACATCGCCTGTACCAGATATGATTAATATTTCTTCCTTGCTGATGGTAATGAGCATGGCTTCGAGTTTGCTCAAGTAACGATCGGTTCGCCAATCTTTTGCCAGTTCGATCGCCGCTCTCTTCATGTTGCCGCTGTGTGCCGCTAACTTTTCTTCAAAGCGTTCGATCAAGGTAAAAGCATCTGCCGTTGATCCGGCGAAACCGGCAATGATTTTACCATCCGCCAGCTTTCTTATTTTTTTAACATTACTCTTGGCAACCGTATTGCCCATTGTTGCTTGTCCGTCTGCACCGATGGCCATGCGGCCGTTGTGAGAGATGGCGAGTACGGTGGTTGATTTTATTTTTTCCATGATAATGGTTAGTGATCAGTGGTCAGTTGTCAGTGATCAGTGGTTTGAAAATGAAATACTTTATACTTACTGATCACTGACAACTGATCACTGATCACTTTAATAAAAAACGGAGAAAAAAAGCGACACTGTCTACTCTTCCTCTCCGTCTTATTATGATGCTAAATTTATATTAAGCCAACAATCTGATCGGATCTTCCAAATACATTTTCAATGTCTGAAGGAAGGCCGCAGCAGAAGCGCCGTCCACGACTCTGTGATCGGCAGACAAAGTCACTTTCATGATGTTGCCGATGACCAGTTGACCATCTTTCACAATTGCTGTTTGTTTGATACCACCCACAGCCAGGATACAAGCATCCGGAGAGTTGATGATCGCGGTGAATTCATCTACACCAAACATTCCTAAGTTTGAAATGGTGAACGTGTTACCGGCCCAATCTGCAGGCTGTAATTGTTTGTTTTTCGCTTTCGCTCCAAGGTCCTTGATTTCACCGGAGATTTGAGTCAATGACTTTGTATCGGTAAAGCGAACCACAGGCACCAACAATCCTTCTTCTACCGCTACCGCGATACCGATGTTGATGTGATGGTTTGTTCTGATTTTATCACCCAACCAGGAAGAGTTGATCACCGGGTGTTTTTTCAAGGCCGCTGCAGAAGCTTTTACAACCATGTCGTTGAAAGAAACTTTTAACGGTGCAATTTCATTGATTGACGCTCTTGCTTCCATCGCTTTGTCCATGTTGATTTCCATGGTCACGTAGAAGTGAGGCGCAGTGAATAAACTTTCAGACAACCTGCGCGCAATCGTTTTACGCATTTGAGAAACATTCACTTCGTCGAAGCTTTCTACTCCTGCAGGTGCCGATGATCCGCCTGATTTCGCGGACGATGCTTTTGCTGATGGCGTGAAATTCTCCACGTCTCTTTTTACAATTCTTCCGGCTTCACCAGAACCGGCCACTTCTTTGATGTTGATGCCTTTGTCCTGAGCCAATTTCTTTGCTAAAGGAGAAATCTTCGCACGACCGTCTGCATTGTTTTGTACTACAGCTTTAGCCGCTGGAGCCGCTTCACCTTTATTCGCAGCAGGTTCAGAAGTGGTGGCAGCAGGTGCTGCTTTTTCTGCTGCCTTAGCTGCCGGTTTCGCATTCAATAAAGGAGAAACGTCTGTTCCTTTTTCACCGATGATGGCCAGGATACCGTCTACAATCACAGACTCCCCTTCTTGTACACCGATGTGTAAGAGTGTTCCGTCTTCGTAAGATTCCAATTCCATCGTGGCTTTATCTGTCGCTACTTCAGCTAACAAATCGCCGGATTTCACTGTGTCTCCTACTTTTTTGTGCCATTTCACAATCGTACCTTCCACCATGGTATCGCTCATCTTTGGCATACGCACGACTTCGGCAGGAATGTTGGAGGTATCGACTGCAGGAGCTTCGGCCGCCGCAGGTGCAGCTTCTTTTTTCTCCTCCGCAGGAGCAGCAGATGTTTCCTGTGCCGGTGCTTGACTACCGCCACCGTTAGCAAATTGCTTCAGGATTTCGTCAAAATTTTCGCCTTCGTTTCCGACAATAGCAATCAGGCCGTCAATAGGCACGGCGTCTTTTGCTTTCGGTCCGATATAAAGAATGGTACCTTCCTCGTAAGATTCGAGTTCCATGGTAGCCTTATCTGTTTCTACTTCTGCTAATAAATCTCCGGATTTAACTTTATCTCCGACTTTTTTGTGCCAAGCTGCGATAACCCCTTCTGTCATCGTATCGCTCATCTTGGGCATTCTTATAACCTCTGCCATTCGTAAAAGCTGTAGTTAGATATGAAATTAATGAACCCAAAAATAATTTTTTTTCGTTAAAAAACCCCTGTTTCGACGATTTAATAAGGAACAACCGTGTAATTTTTGATTTTGAGCGCTTTAGTAGAGTATTTATTGAATGAATTGTATGATTTTTTACTGAAAGTGTGTTGAAAGAATTTATAATTAGGAGGACAATGAGATGATTGATGTTGATTAAAGAAAATGAGATAGAGATTTAAGTGGGCGTGCCCCCGCTTTTCATCTTTTACGTTTATTCCATCGGCTGTACAGCGGGGTCGGGCTATCCGCTGCAAGTCCTCGCTCGGATCAACTAAATACATTATCCATCCAAGTGCCTCGCTGTGGGCTTTCCGCTGCTATCCCTCACGCAAAATGAGAAACAGAAACAGAGCGGAGAAACAGTTCTACTTCGCTCTCCGCTCTGTTTCTGTTTCTCCACTCTTCCTTCTAATTTTATAGGTATTATGTCTTTCCACCAGGAAATTTCTATTTTCTGAACATTAACTCAAATGCGAAAGATCATTTTGTCCCACAATAACCGCTTGTCCGTCTACGACTTCTAAGAGGTACAGGCAGAGGTTTGCATGGGGGAAAGAATCCATAACAGCCAGTGACTGACCGGTCAACATGGCCAGTAAAATCCGCATGGCGCGTCCGTGCATGCACACCAGCACCGGAGATTCATCTTCTTGCAAGAGTTTTTGAACCATCGGAAGCAACCGCTCTTCCACTTCTATAGGTGTTTCTCCGCCTTCTATTTTCGCTTCCAAATCTCCTTGCTTCCAGCGGTTGACAATTTGCCAATACACACTTTTCATATCGGAAGTCGGTAGTTTACCATCCCACATTCCCCAACTGATCTCGTTGAGTGCTTTCTCCGATTCATGCGGAATACCGGCAGTAATAAACTTACTGACAGACTGGTAAGTCCTGATCAAAGCAGAGGTATAGATTTTTTTAAATGGTACATCCTTATACATCGCATAAAAAGCTTCGGCTTGCTGCCTTCCGGTTGAATTAAGGTCCGAATCTACGCCTGAGCCTTGCACGATGCCTTTCAGGTTAAAATCCGTTTGTCCATGACGGATGAGGTAAATTTTTTTGCTTTTCAAATTCTTATACCTTTGTGCTGTACCATCAGCAAGTTAATGATTCCTGCTCATATCTCCCTTTCCGGTGTAAAAAAATGGTGTGAAGTCAATTCCATTGCTTACCTCGGTATTGAAATCACAGAACTCGGTACCGATTATATTTGCGGTACCATGCCTGTCGATCACCGCACCCAGCAACCGGTAGGCATCTTGCACGGCGGCATGTCTGTGGTATTGGCAGAAAGCCTTGGAAGTATTGCATCCAACCTCATCGTAGAAGAATGGGGTAAAGTAGCTGTAGGTCTTGAAGTCAATGCCAATCATATCTCTTCCGTAAAAGAAGGTTTTGTAAAAGGCAGAGCCACCTTGGTACATGCCGGTTCTAAAACACACGTCTGGGACATCCGCATCACGAGTGAAAAAGACAAATTGGTTTGCATCAGCAGACTAACGATTGCAATCATCGATAAGAAATAAATTTTAGTGGTTAGTTATTAGTTGACTCATCTCTCTAATAAACTAACAACTAACAACTAACAACTATTTTAAATGAACGCCTTTCACGCTTCATCTTCTGCCCTGTCGTTATTTTCTGCTGCCTTTAATCATGCAGTCTCGCAGCAGCATGCGGTGGCACTTTGGGCGCAACCGGGTTCTGAAAACTTCCATTTACTCATAGACAAAACTCCGAATTTACAAAAACAAAAAACGTCGTGGCATCATAGAGATAAAGGATTTATCCTGCATTCTTTTTTGGATAAAGCGGGTGAACAATCTTTACTATTAAAACCCGATCTATTGTTTCAATTGCATGCACTCCGCGACGAAGACAGCAAGCAACTGCACGATTATACTTCCTCTGAATATACTCCTTTCCCTTTTCATCTGCTGGAATCACTGGACTTCTCCGATGAAGAGCAAGAGCAAAGTGCTTACACCTGTAAAGTAGAACACTTGCTGGAAGAATTGAAAACCGGTTCCATAAAGAAGATAGTACTGGCCCGAAATAAAAAAAGTCCCTACCCGGTAGAAAAATCTCCAATAGAGGCAGTAGTGGCCTTGCGCAACGCTTATCCCAACGCTTTCATCGCCGTAGCTTATCATCCTGCAGCAGGCTGCTGGGTGGGAGCAAGTCCCGAATTGCTGGCCTCCAGCGATGAACAAGGCGTTTTCCGAACCATCGCTTTAGCCGGTACGCAAGCCTATGACCCGCAGAAGAGTTTACGCGATCACAACTGGAGCAACAAAGAAATAGAAGAACAAGCCTTCGTGTCGCGCTACATTGTGAATTGTTTCAAAACGATCCGTCACAGAGAATACGAAGAAGAAGGACCAAAAAATTATTTATCAGGAAACCTGGTGCATTTGTGTACGAGTTATACTATTGATGCCGGAGCTTTAGGCATTCAAGATTTGCCTGATCAACTGCTCCCCTTGCTGCATCCCACCTCCGCCACCTGCGGTACACCGAAAGACAAAGCCACCGAACTTATACTTCAGTACGAAAAAACACCGCGTGAACTGTATACCGGTTTCTGGGGACCTTTGAACATAGAGGATAAAAGCTCGGTATACGTCAACTTAAGAAGCGCCCAATGGTTTGCCAACGGTTACAACGCCCACGCCGGAGCAGGCATCACGGCGGATTCTATACCGGCAAATGAATGGGTGGAGACGGAAAGGAAGTTGGAAGCGATTCGGAAGATATGGAGTTAGCCGTCGCTGGTGCAAGCGTGAAAGAAACAGAAACAATGTAACAGACCGCGTGAGGGATAGAGCGAAAAGCCCACAGCGAGCAGCCAAATAGGTGATGTGACAAAAGTCATTGCGAGCGAGGACTTGCAGCGATAGCCCGACCCGGAGGG
>JAQZBV010000176.1 GCA_029237685.1 Cytophagaceae bacterium
TTACCCATATTTCAGATAGCAATCGCTTAAAATACGAAGAACCACACCGCATAGTCGCAGTCGTGGTGAAGCAAGACATTTGGGTTTGGCTGATTCCCTTCTCCAATGGAAATACATCAATAGGTTTTGTAGGTGATCCTGAATTCTTCGCACCATTTGAAGGAACCAATACACAAGAACAATTGTGGAGCATGATTCAATCTGTTCCTTATCTGAAAGAACGTTTTGATGGACAGGAATTTGCTTTTACTCCCAAAACTATTGAAGGATGGTCGGTAACGACAGAAAAATTCTACGGAGAAGGTTTTGTGTTGACCGGAAACGTAACGGAATTCCTCGATCCGATCTTCTCTTCGGGTGTAACCCTTGCAGTCGTTTCAGGAGAAAAAGCGGCAAACATTGTCATTAAAAAATTAAAAGGAGAAGCATACGATTGGGAAAAGGAATTCATGGAACCTACATTGAGAGGAGTAAATGTTTTCCGGTCTTATGTCATGGGATGGTACGACGGTACGCTCCATGACATCTTCTTTGCACCCAATATACAGCCGGAATTTAAAAACCAGATCTGTTCTGTATTGGCAGGGTATGTATGGGACGAGACGAATCCATTTGTAAAAAAACACAACAAATTACTGAAGACCTTGTCAGATGTGATTAAGCTGCAAGCGAACTAAAAAACAGGGACGAGCTAGGAGCTAGGAGGTACGCACCGTTCCTCCTAGCTCCTAGCTCGTCCCTTCTTATTTTTATTTCCAGAATTTATAAAAGTTATACCACTGCGTGGGATACCTGAGCACCATTTTCTCAAGGTTCACTATGTATTCTTCTAATAGTATTTCGGCTTTCTCTCTTTTGTTTTTGCCTTCGCTCCATCCGCTCTTTGGAGGATAAGCCGACAAATGGTAATGTGTGGAGGTATCTTTCATCGCGTAGACAAAATAGACCGGAACATTGTATTGCACAGCCAGGAAGTAGGGACCGATGGGAAACTCAGCGGATCTGCCAAAAAATGGTTTGACCATGCTCTTGCTTCCTTCTACGAAACGGTCACCGTGGATGCAGATGATTTCATTTCTCTCGAGCGCTTCTGAAATGGCGTAGATGTGAGAGAAGTTTTGTTCGTTGACAACAATGATGTTGAAGTTTTTTTCTTTGACCACATCAGACATCGCCTCCTTGATCTTTTGATGTTCGGCATCGTACATGACGATGTTGATCTTTTGTTCGATCCGTTCCAACAAATGTCCGGCAATTTCCCAATTGCCGATGTGTGCGGAAATCAGAATTCCCCCTTTACCTTGTTTGGCCATTTCATGGAGGTAAAATTCATTTTCAAAATCGAATGTAAAATTCGTTTTAATACCAGCCATCACCACTACCTTATCCAATAAGGTCTGGCCAAAGTTATAATAGTTCTGATACACCAACCACCAGGTATACATGGAGCTGAAGGATAGAATATTCTTATAATAAAATTTTAGGGGCCTATTACTTTTCCAAGAGAAGAAAACGTAATACAGGGAAACGAATCGTAATAAAAAATAAGCAAATCCAACGCCTAGAAACTTTAGTGTATAGATAAAGATTTTATACCCTAAAGCTGAGCCCTTGGATTTGCCTTCCCAATTTGATGACATTAAGCGACGGCTTTCTCTCCTACTTTTCTTTCGATCAAGTCGTAGAAATCCTGAAAAGTATTCACACCAGTAAAGTCTTCTGCTACTACTTTAAAA
Source organism: Cytophagaceae bacterium (assembly GCA_029237685.1). Lineage (GTDB taxonomy): Bacteria > Bacteroidota > Bacteroidia > Cytophagales > Cytophagaceae > JACMQM01. The sequence continues at coordinate 1,737 of JAQZBV010000176.1, forward strand.
CCGAATGTTGTTTCGATGATCACCACCAAGTCAACATAATCAAGGCTATCTAATTCCAATGTATCTTTCAATACAGCTTCAGGGACAATCTTGTCCGCATCTACTTCGAATTCTTCTACCAGGAATTCGTTGATTTTAGCAATGATTTCTGATTTCGTCATAATTGTATCTATTATCGGGTATTAATGTTTTTTTACTACAAGAGTAGAGTTGGTACCTCCAAATCCAAAGGAATTGGATGCAAAGATATCAATTTTTTGTTGAACTGGCTTACTAATAATGTTCAATTTTGCCGATTCTTCATCCGGCGTTTCAAAATTGATGTTCGGTGCGATAAAGTCATTTTGCATCATGAGCATGGAATATACCACTTCACTTGCTCCTGCCATCCAGCATTCGTGCCCTGTCATGGATTTGGTAGAACTTACCGGTGTATTGCAGGCTCCAAATACACTATGAATAGCTCTGGCTTCCGCGTCATCTCCTACCGGAGTAGAAGTAGCGTGTGCATTGATATAATCTACATCCTTCGCTGATATACCTGATTCCTTCAAGGCCATGGCTAAAGAACGTGCAGGACCTTCTGCGCTTGGTACAATGATATGATCTCCATTAGAAGAAAATCCATATCCCAAAACCTCCGCAAGAATCGGAGCACCACGTTTGATTGCTGACTCATAGCTTTCCAAAACCAGGGTAGCTGCTCCGCCGCTTGGAACAAGTCCATCTCTGCTTTTATCAAATGGTCTGGATGCTTTTGTTGGGTCGCTTTCGTTAATAGAGAAAGCACCGATTCCATCAAAACTACCATACACCATATCATTGACTTCTTGCGCACCGCCACAAATCACACGTTCCTGCAAGCCCATTCGAATAAACATTGCTCCTAGTCCTATGGCATGAGAACCGCTGGCACAAGCCGCACTGATCGTCATGTTGATACCTTTCAACTTGAATAAAGTAGCGAGGTTCATTGTAACTGTAGAATTCATGGATTGAAACACAGAACCGGAACCCAGTAAAGTAGTGTCCTTTTTGGCTCGAATCAGATCAATAGCGTCTATTACGGGCTGAGCTGAACTATCGTTGCCAAATAGTATCCCTGTTTCATTTTTTTCTAAAAAATCTAAATCCAGTCGCGCATTTTTCAAGGCCTCCTGTGTAGATACGTAGGCATACAATGCCTGTTCCGGCATTGAAACCCTTGCTCTTCTATCGATCACCCCCTTAAGATTGGGGATTTCCAGAATACCGGATAAACCCGATCTATAGCCCATGTCTTTTCTGGACTGCAAAAAGCCTATGCCTGATTTTCCCGTGCGAAGAGATTCTGACACTTCTTCAAGGTTGTTACCTAAGCAAGAATATATACCGATACCTGTTATGACTACCCTTTTCATCATGTACTATGTATACAAACCTCCATTTATAGAAATCACTTCTCCGGTGATGTAAGCTGCTTTCGGTGATACCAAGAAACCTACTACAGAAGATACTTCTTTTGCTTCTCCGAACCTATTGAGCGGAATCATTTTTTTGAATTCTGCTTCGTTGATGTTCTCAGTCATGTCAGTCGCAATGAACCCTGGAGCAACAGCATTGACACGTATGCCCCTTCTTCCTACTTCTTGTGCCAGTGACTTAGTCGCTGCTATTACAGCACCTTTTGCTGCAGAATAGTTCACTTGACCCGGCATTCCTTTAATTCCGGACAAAGAAACCACATTCACAATGTTTCCTCTTTTCATAGAAAGCATGTCTTTTACAATGAATTTAGTCACATTGTAAAATCCTCTCAAACTCACGTCCAATACAGTATCCCACTCTTCGTCCGACATCCAGAAAAACAGGTTGTCTTTTCTGATACCGGCATTGTTTACCAATACTTCAATTGTTGCTTTAGGATTCGCTGTTTTCCAGGCATTCAATTGCCCTTCTACTTCAGCTCCTACTGCCACATTGAATTGTATGGCTTCTGCCTGACGGCCTTTTTCTTTAACTAACCCTACCGTTTTGTCTGCTTCTGTTTTATTTCCCTGGTAATTGACTAAAATGTCAAATCCCATTTCGGCCAATTCCAAACAGACTTCACGTCCTATTCCCCTTGAACCACCAGTGACTAAAGCAAATTTGCCTTCCATTTAAAAAACTATTTTATAATTGATAAATTTTCATTTTTAACATACTCCACAAACGTGTCGATGTAATCCGACAATTCTACATCTCTAGAAAAGTCAGGCAGCATACCTATGCATTTGTCGTATAAGTTACGAGCAGGTTCAGACATCTGCTCTCTGGCATTGAGTACCTTGATGGCTTGAATGACAGCCATCAATTCTATACCAATCACTTGATTTCCATTTTCAATTACTTTCTTGGTCATCAAAGCAGAGTTAGTACCCATACTTACGATATCCTGATTGTCATTGTTGGTTGGAATACTGTGCGCATACATCGGGAAACTCAGTGTTTGATTCTCCGCCGTAGTAGAGGTGGCTGTAAATTGTATCGCTTGCAACCCGAAGTTAAATCCTAGCTGACCGCCGTTGATAAAGGCCGGTAAAAAACCATTCAGTTTAGGATTGAATAAGAAATTCAATTGTCTTTCGGCCAACATGGTCATTTTTGTAACCGCTATCTTCAGTTTGTCCATTTCAAAAGAAACGTAATCTCCATGGAAATTTCCACCATGGAAAACACTGCCCGCTTCTTTGTCGACTACCGGATTATCGTTGACAGAGTTGAACTCATTGACGAGTACTTTTTTCGTCTGATGAATGGTATCCAAGACCGGACCTAAGATTTGAGGAATGCAACGGACGGAATAATATTCCTGTACTTTGTCTTCGATCAAACCTGCTTTATAATCTTTCTTGTTGTATAAGTGATCTTCTCTGT
>JAQZBV010000071.1 GCA_029237685.1 Cytophagaceae bacterium
TTGCCCCTAAATCCCCTGAAGGGGACTTTCCAGTAATAACATTCGCTTCACTCTCTTTTTCTTATTCTAATTGTCCATAAGGACATTTATTAAGTATCAAACTAAAGTCCCCTTCAGGGGATTTAGGGGCGGATGAAATGATTTTCTCAGTTTTGTAATAGTATTTATCAGGGTATATCTAAAAACAATATTTACTCCTGCAACAAGAAACCCTTAGACAGATCTCCAATCATCACTTTAAAATCTCCCGGCTCCGTGATCCACTGATTGGCAGTATTCACAAAACCGAGGTCCTTGCGGTGCAGCTTAAAGGTGACCACTTTGCTCTCTCCCACTTTCAAATTGATCTTTTGGAATCCTTTCAAACGTTTTACCGAAGGTGTAATGCTGGCAAATTCGTCTCTGGTATACATCTGCACTACTTCTTTACCTTCTTTGTTACCGGTGTTGGTCACTTTAATGCTCACCGTTAATGAATCTTTTCCATTCCACTTGTCAGTACTCAACTTCAGGTCTGCATACGAGAACGTCGTATAACTCAATCCTGATCCAAACGGATACAGGAAATCGACACCTAAGTATTGCCCCGGACTGACATCTTCTGTAGATTTGTAATCGTAAGTGTTCAACGCGTTCGGATATTTTGGATAAGAGAAGGGTAATTTTCCGGAAGGATTGACGTCACCGTACAATACATCTGCAATCGCTCTGCCGCCTTCGTTGCCCGGTAAGTAGGCCATCACAATACCGGAAGCCAAAGGCTCGATCTCTGTGATCAAACGCGGCCTGTCAAATGCCAGGACAAAGACGATCGGTTTACCGGTTTTAGCTAAAGCCTTTACAAACTCCTGTTGCACTTTGTCCAGGTTCAAGTCGTGGATGTCGCCATCTTTTTCTGTACCTGGTTTCTCTGCTAAACAGACTACGATGTAATCAACATTCGCTGCTTGTTTCACCGCCTCTGTCGTATTTACATCTTTGTCGTACGTAGTGCCTTCAACATACACAATGTTACCTGCTCCCAATTTGGCTTGCAAAGCCTGGTAAACTGTCTGCTTATCTTTAGGGTTGTACTTCTCCGCCAAGCCCTGCCACGTGTGCGTCCAGGCGCCGTTCAATGGCGTTAAGGAATGAGCGGCGGCACCTGTCAATAATATCTTTTTATTCTTTGCTAAAGGCAAGATGTTATCTTTATTTTTCAGCAAGGTCATCGCTTCTGATGCCGCCTGAAAATTGATTTGTGTGAATTCCGCAGAGCCGAATTTTTTATAAGAGTTCTTTTCGTAATAAGGATGTTCGAATAAGCCCAGTCTGTATTTCACACGAAGGATCCGTCTTACCGCATCATCGATACGAGTCATCGGTATTTTACCTTCCTTGACCAATTCTACCAATGATTTAGTAAAATCAACTTCCAAAGGTACCATGCTCATGTCTATACCGGCATTGATGGCCATAGCGATGGCGTCTTTGTAGGTAGCCGCTACACGATGTCTCTTGGTTAAGAAAATAATGTCTTCCCAATCTGTCACTGCAAATCCTTCAAACTTCAATTCTGTTTTCAAAATATCCGTTAAGAGATGATGGTCGATGTGTACCGGTGTACCGTTGATTTCACCGGAGTTTACCATCACCGTTAAGGCACCATTTTTAATGGCCCTTTCAAAAGGAACCAGGTAATACTCTCTCAACATGCGTTCTGAGATGGCAATCGGTGTTCTATCTTTACCGGAAACAGAAGCGCTGTAACCCATATAATGTTTGAGACAAGCGGCTACTTTTTCAGGATTGGATATGTCTTTGCCTTGGTAACCTTTCACACAGGCTTCTCCCATTAGAGAAACTAAGTATGGATCCTCACCATAGGTTTCAAAGAAGCGAGACCATAAAGGTTGTCTTCCCAAATCCAATACAGGAGAAAAGTTCCAGGGTATAGCCGAGGCTCTTACTTCGTAAGCAGTCACTGCACCGGCTTGTTCTACCAAAGCGGTATTCCAGGTAGCGGCCTGCGCCAATTCTTGCGGAAACAACGTAGCTCCTACGGTATAGTTGGCTCCGTGTATCGCATCAATGCCATACAAAACAGGAATCTTCAAGCGTGTTTTTTGAGTAGCGACTTGTTGAATGTTGGTGATCAACTCGTACCAGTTGTCTCTGGTTAAAGTATAACTACCGGTATTTAAAATGGATCCCACGTGGTATTTCAGCAAGGCTGAATCCAAACGGGCAGGATCAATTTTCATTTCTTTTTTATCGTCAAAAAAATTTCCTTTGCATACGTAATCCAAAGTCAGCTGAGTCATCTGCCCTGCTTTTTCTTCAGTCGTCATTGATGCCAACAAAGCATCGATCTTTTTTTCTATCTCTTGCTTACTTTGTTGTGCTTTCACAGGAGAAACAGAAAGGAATAACAATACCAACAGGATCAGGAGTTGTCCGCTAATTTTCATTATAATTCAATATTAGATGAGAAAGCCCCCCTGGAAGGGGGCTTAGATTATGGTTGATAAGGTGCGTTGTTGGTGAAAGTAGCATGGTCATAAGCCACTTTTACACTTGGACCTGGTAAAGTTGGAGAATCAGACAGCAATACAAATTGTATGGCCTTCACTTTCGTTGTATTAGCAGCGACTGGAGAACCTGCAGCTAAATCCGAATAGTTAACAGAAATTAATTTCCAACCGGTCCAATTCGGTCTAATGTTCATTGTTCTACCGACATCCCCATCCGGACCGTCTTCAATAATGTTTATCTGTAACCAGGCATAAGGTGTTTCTGATCTGGTACCGTAAACCATGATATTGAAATATACTTTTGAAGGATCTGCATTCAATGGAAAGTAAGTACCATAGTTAACATCGGCACTGCTCGCTGCAATTGTCATATAATTTACATATGGTGTCCCCTGCCATGGCACTCCAGACATTAATAAATAATTGTTTCCGTCAGGCTGGAAATAAGCAGCATCTGTATTGGTAATATTAGGATAATCGGAAGGCCAACCGTTGGGAATTGGAAAACCACAGCAATATCTTTTAGAAACTAAGAAATCGGTAACCAAAACATCCGTTGGATAATCAGAAACACGTTTTGTAGTAATTGTAAAGGGTACAGATTGAGTCTGAGGATCAACTTGAAAAGAAAGAGTAGCTGTTACAGGTCCTGCTGTAAAAGAAGGAATTACATCAGCGGTACCTGTCCAAGAACTATTTGCTTCATTGATTTCTTTGCTGACGCCGGTAATGAACTTTTTTGCGCCATTTGCTCCGGTAATGGTAATTGTCCATCCCGTCGGGTTTTGAAACACAGCGGTAAAGAATATTTTACCACCGGCAGCGAAATCCACAGCAGGAGTATTCACGGCCAGAGGTTCAACAATGGTGGCTTTCAAATCCGGACCTAATTGTTCCTTATTCCTGCACGATGCGACCAGCATCATGGCCAGGAAAATACCAATGATTTTTTTCATACGATTTCTATTTAGAAATTCATGTTAAACATAATCAGGAACTGATTAAACGAATAGTTTCTTTGGCTATTGCTCCCATCCGTGTAAGCGAAGATATGATCCTGAACAGTCAGGTAGGTATTCGCGCTGAATCTGTATTTCAGACCTGCAGCCAATAAAGACTGATTGACACTGATATCTGAAGTAGTTGCATCTGAGAAGCTGACATCGTTGTACTTGTTACGAATGGCAAGAAATTCATTTCCGGTTGCTGTCAGGAATTTAGTGCCAACCAAAAGATCCAATCTGTTGACTACTTCCACTTCTAATCCTAAATCGATCAAGGTACTGGTCAAATCTACAGACTGTATAGGATCTCCGCCACGTTTTGTTGTTTCATAGCGAACACCTGTAGTGATGATCAATTTCTTTTTCCAATTGATGAATTTGTGAATGTAAAAATCAGCTCCTGCTTTCAACACTAAGAAGTTTCTTTTCTCAGAAGTACCTTCACCTACAATCTCAGTTAAGTACGCAGCATTCACATTGGCCATTACTTTCTGTGCAGAATCTTTATATTGGAGATCTACGTTTACACCTTGTCTGTTGGGAGTAGCCTTACCGTAAGCTTGAGAGTTGTTCAATGTTGGATCATAAGCCATCAACTGGCTTACGATGCGTTGATTATAAACCGCTGTATCCTTCACCAAGTCGAATACCGTTGGAGATCTGAAATTCGGGTTATCTTGATCATTTCCGTAAATAGGGAACGTAGACGGTGTATTGGCAAAGTTCACACGCTTGCTTTGTGCGGCTGAACTATAGAATTGTGGATCAACATAGCTATAACCTGCAGAGATTAATAAGTTAGCCGGTTTCAAATTCAATTTCACTGCCCCTTCTCCAAATGACCCGTCTTTAGAGGCACGGGTATCATATCCTTTAAAGATCATTTGAGAATAACCGCCTTCTCCTACTATACGGAATGTAGTTTGCTCATTGTTCCATAAGGTATAATCCAATTGCACCGAAGTAACAGGATTGCTGATCGCACTATCAATCGAAGCTGTTTTTCCAATTTCAAAAAGGTTCACATAGTTACCGATCAACTTCATTTTTTCAGTGCTGGTCAATGTAACACGTCCACCGGCATGAAACATAGCAGCCGGAGCAGAAGAAATAACATCTTGAGGTCTGTTTCTTACAAAGAATCCATCCACACGTACAGAGTCAATCAAACTTTCTTTGAAAGCCAAAGAAAAGTTGGTCGTCGCTCCTTGTTGCCACCAGTAGTTCCCCTTGTTGCTCAGGTTTTCATAATTCACATAATCACGTCTGAAGTCACTGAAGATTCTGCCTTCATTGATCGTACCTTCTGAATTATTATTGTAGAAAGTATAAGGAGACATTTGCAAATACAAATCACCGACCTGGTAACTGAAATATTTACCAATCAATCCCTTGATGTACAATTGTCGCAACTGAACTGCCGATCCAGCGGTATAGAAACCGCCTATGTCGCTGCGCATACGGATGATGGCCTGAACTTCCGTTCTCTTATCCGGGTTGATGTTAATACCCAAATCTACCAACACATGACCTTTGCTCACATTGTCTGCGTGCAAGGTATCGTTTTCCTCACCCAATGTGGTGTTTTGTTGTAAGGCTCTTCCGTAAGCGCCAAACTTTACTTTATCACTATCCTGAGCGAAAGCTGCATGACCGCTGACAAGCACAAAAAACAGAAGTATAAATTTCTTACTCATTGTATCTATATTTTTCTTTGTAATAATCATTATTAGAAGAACATTTTTAATTCTATTGTAGCTTCAGAGCCACTAAATTTTTCTGCACCTACACCTGCATTTTCGATGGGTTCACCAGGATAAAGTTTGTTAGGATCAGTAGGGAAATTTTTGTCTTCGAAAGTAAACCAACGATGTCTGAAATATAACGTGGTAGATGGAGAGAACGAATAATCGAATCCATAACCTATTGCTGTACCGACTTGATTTCTAGGTTTGCCAGTTACCGGACTAATATCTGTATATTGGTTACCTTTGATGTATTCTAAACCACCGTATAAAGCCAATACAAAATCAGGAGTGATATTGTAGTACACATCCAATTCGTGAAACTGTGCTCTGATATAAGCGTCGTCGTCAAACTTAGGTACAGCCGACAAACTGTTTTGTGCCGAACTGAACGTTCCTAGATAAAACACATAAAAGTCTCTGTCTAATATTTTATTTTTGAATTTAGCCTGAATATCCCATGAGTTAAAATACTTCTTAGTCATCGGCGTTCCGTCAGCATTGCGGTCTGTAATATTCACTCTTTCAGAGACTCCTCTGTAAAATGCAGTTATCCTTCTTTGAGGACCATATTCGCCGGTTATTGGGAAATAGTTGGGTAGTCTCTGCCATACCAGGTTGTTTACACGGTGAGAGTAAAACATGTAGTTGCTGCTATCCAGCTTCTCCATTTCTGCAGAGATTTGTGTACCCGTGGTAAAAGTAAATTTCCACACTTTGATCGAAGTCAGGTTAATTGCAACTCCTCTTCTATTGTTTGACAAATCACCTACATTTTCCATGTTAGGACCGAATGGAGTCAAGACTCCCATATTCATTCCACCATACCCTGAGTTGACTTGGTTTACAGTAGCATTGTTGAAATTCGCTACGTTACTTGTAAAGTTCTTTCCGATTTGATAATAACGTAAAGCGATTGGAATACCCAATAACTTTTTAGGAATCGTCAGATCTGCCATGAACGCTTCACTCCAGGCTTCAGGTACTGTAGGACTTACATACCTTCCCGCACCTACTTCTCCGCTTAAAGTAAAACCATTGAAGTTGAATGCATATTCAGAAGTATAGATGTTCCATTGAATATCGGCTGCTTTCTGATTTACACTGTCCGAATGCTGATAGGAATTGAATGTGTTTAAGCTCACATAATTTCCGTTCTTGAAGTTTTTCTTGATACGAGCACCAATATTAGACATCGGTCTTGTAATATTGACTCTTTCTATACCTCCGTTAGGTGCAGTCTTTCCATAAAAGAAATCAACATTCGTGTTGATGGCAGGAATAAAACCATTCATCACATATCCTTTGAAAGCTTGTGTTCCGAAACGCGCATCTTGATTGATAGTACCGCTGTAGTAATAACTTGCATACCTAGTTTTTACATTTCCGCCAGCTCCGGGATCCCATGGTCTTCTTTCAAAAACAGAGTAACGGTTGAAGGCTACGTTTGCTCCAAACGTAAAAGGTGTGATGGCAAGGAATTCTATACCACCGGCCTTCATATTGAAAGTACCTAGTTTAGTTTTAAAACTACCTCTTAGTACCACCGTGAAGTATGGATCCACATTACCATTTCTTCCATAGCCAGGGCCCCGGTAAATAGTAAATGGATTTCCTACACTGACATCTGCACCAAAACTTGTATTGGGAGTCATATTACCACCAAAATAAACCATAAGGATCGGGTCAATCTGTGCATCACTTACTTGTAATACTTGATCAGGGCTGTATCCATCATAATCGTTGGTCATGTTGCGGCTATAAAAAAAGCCTCTATAAAAACCACCGACTGTCAAACCATTTAAATAATTCTTAAACAAAGGCTGTACAACCGGGTTGCTAATACCTTCGTCTGCTTTGTCGACCGAAAATAAAGTTCCCACACGAGGAAGTTTAATCGGAACTTTCTTAAATGTCATCGCTGGACTTTCTTCTGTGCCTTCGCCTTGTTCCTGTGCATAGACGGCACCGTTAAGCGAAGTCAAAAGACCGAGAGCTAACATAAAAAACCATTTCCTATGGATTCTTTTATACATTAATTTAATCTTACTTGTTAATGACTAATTGAATAAAGTGGTCAGTTGTCAGTGATCAGTATGCTCACTAAAATCTGATGTTAAAATTTACTGTGCACTGTTTTTTTGATACACGCGTACGTAATCTACGAACATGTATTTAGGAAAAGTAGTCGTTTCATCAGGAGGTCCTGGCCATTGTCCACCGATGGCTAAATTCAGGATCATGTGAAACTTCTGATCGAACGGCCATTTGTATGGCTCCAAATCTTTCGTTGTTTTGGTGGCCATCAATGAATCGTCCACATACCAACGAATTTCATTCGGCTCCCACTCTACGGAATAGATGCGGAACTGCGTAGATAGATCGCCTTCTTTTACATCTACACTTGTACCGGTGTGTTTGTTATTGGGCCAGGCTTCACCGTAGTGCAACGTACCTACCCATGTTTTAGGTTGATGACCTACACTTTCCATGATATCGATCTCGCCGCTGAGTGGCCAGGCACCGTATACCCAATCGGTTGGCAGCATCCAGATGGCAGGCCATACACCTTGTTGAACAGGCGTTTTGGCTCTGATGTCGAAACGGCCGTAGGTCCAATCTGCTTTGAATTTTGTGTTCAGACGAGCGGAAGTATAAAATTTACCTTTATAGTTTTGCTGCGCCGCTTTGATGACTAAAAAATCATCTTTTATGTAGGAGTTCGCTTTAGAAGCGACATAAAATTGCATTTCATTATTTCCACCGCCGTCACCATTGACTTCGTGTGTCCATTTTGTGGTATCGATTTCTGTACCGCTAAATTCATCGGTCCAAACCAGCTTCCATCCTTCACGGTCGATCGCACGTTTGTAACCATTATTCTCTGTGGATGTTTCATCCAATTCTATGTTCTCCGCCATGGGAGTATAGAGATCCGGCTGACTTACCATGCTCACGCGTGAACATTGGGTAAACACAACCAGCGATAAAATGAAATAAGGTATTGGATATAAAATCCTCTTCATCAGCTTTATTTTTTCTTTTTACTGTATTTAATCTCATCCAGGAACAAGGTTCCTTCAGGCAATGTGAAGTAGAGTAATGTGTTTACTCTTTTCAACTCCCCTCTTTTCAATTTGATGGTATATCGTTTCCAGTTTTCACCGATTTCCAGGTAGCTATCGGTAAACATGGCGCCTTCCACTTTGTCTGTTTGGCCCACACCGATATCCTGTATTAAAAAAGCATCCTGACCGGGGCCTGGAATGGCTTTCGCATAAAATTCCAGTTGATCGTATTCTGAAAGATCAGGTAATACGGTTTTCTCATCCAACCCTACGTTCCAGGTTCCTTTAAACTGAATGTGCAATCCTCTCCAGCTTTCAACTCTTGGATTGATGGTGAACTTGATGCATTTCTCCCCTTTGTAAGGTTCTTCTTTCCAGGCATCATTCAGCACAATACTTTTACCGTCTTTCTCTCCCATGAATCCGGTGGGAATGCCGTGTACCCATGCATCGTTGTAGACATAATAGTCTTCTGACTCCTGATCGGTAACATTGATTTTATAAGTAAAGGAAACCAGCACCATGCACAACAATAAAGCGGCAGGTCCCATAAATCCTTTGTAAAAAAAACGAAGTACTTGCTTCATTGTTTGTTTGTTTAGGTAGTTAAAAAACTAGCGGGATGTTTTACATCCCGCTAGCTCATTGTTTTTAAAACTATCTTACCACCAACATCTGGCTCTTCGCAGGAGCACCGTCAATGTTTGTTACTACTGTGTAGATACCTTTCTTAAGGTTAGATACATCAAAAGTAGAGTTGATTGTGCTTGTACGCTCTTCAGAGATAACCTTTACTTCCTGACCCAACATATCAACCAAAGTGATTTTAACATCCGATACAGATTTCAATTCACCAGAGATAGTAGTTGTTCCAGTAGATGGGTTCGGGAACAAGTTAGCGTTAGCTACAGATGAACTGTTGTTAAGACCAGTTATTACTGCCAAACTTCCAGCACTAACGTTTTTCATGAAAAGATCACCATTAGTAGTAATGTGAGTCGGGCAATTGTCATATTTTATAACAAGTTTATCTACAAGAGTTAAATCCTGTCCATCTGCGATATTAGCACCAAAATCAAGTACAAATGTTTGATATGTTCCCGTAACAGCTACATCAATAGGATCAGTAAGAGGAGTACTGTTTTCATTAAATCCTTTTTCTAGCCATACTTGGTAAGTTAATGGACGTGGATTCCCTTCAAATGTACTTTTAAGATCCATACTTAATTTTTGATTAGCAGTATTGCTCAAATCAAGAGGAGTAGCGAAGGTTAAGATATCATAAACTCTTCCTGGAGCAGATTGTCCCCATCCGAATTTTAATTCATTAACAGGTTCAGCATCCCAGCCTCCTCCGCCATTACCAGCGGAACTGAAATCACATACAGGAAAATAGTTAGACCAGCTAATTCCAGTTGGAGCTAATTCATCAGCATCATAAGTAAACCCTGTATTGCCTGCTGCTTGAACATAACTTTGAGCAGAAGCAGAGGCAGACATCATCATAACTGCTGCAATTGATAGTATAGTTTTTTTCATGGTTGTTGTAGTTTATAGTTTAAATTGTATTAATTCAAGTCTGAGAGCTTTTTAGGTGCTAAACCTTACATTAAATGATTGTTATTTATTTTTTAATATAAAAGCCCAGGTATTTATATCCCCTCTGATAACCTTTAAATAATCATATTATCTTTTGGTACGAAGTTCATGCTGCTAAGTTGTGCGAGTTTTATTTTAAAAACAAGAAATACTAATATTTTTTTACATGTAAATTACTGATAAACAAGTAGTTAGTTTTCAACATTTTTACATTTAAACAGCAAACACTTGCCATAAAAACACTAAAATTCCATTGAAAAGCACTTTTTCATAAAAGTATTGCGATTATGAATTACACTTAGGGAACAAAGGGTTATACGCTTAAATTATAAAAAAAAGATAAAAATATGACGGGAAATTTAATAGGCTTTATTAAATATTTTTTTTTGTTATTCTCATACCCTTGCAAGCAAAAATAGGTGTTTAAGCGAGCAAAATATTAAATAAATACAAAAATAAAAGAAAGCATTTCTATGTTAAATTATATGTAAAAGTTGTGATAAAATATACTTTTTAAATCTATAAGGTTTAAAATTAAACCTAGTTATTAGAAAATAATACATTGTTCAAACAAATAGCCTTAATTTTTAACCTAGATATCAAAAATGCGTATATTTGTACAGAACATCAGTTATCATTTAAATACAAGACTCCATGAAAAAGAAAGGCTTTTTAATCGATATGGATGGTGTAATCTACAAAGGAAAAACCGCTATCCCGGGTGCTGTTGAATTCATTAACAGACTGAAAAACGAAGGTATCCCCTTCTTATTTTTAACTAATAATAGCCAGAGAACAAGTAGAGATGTGTGCTACAAGCTAAGAAATCTAGGTTTTAACGTAGAAGTCGAAGATATATTCACCTGTGCCATGGCTACTGCCCGGTATTTGGCCATGATTAAGCCCAATGGAACCGCCTTCGTGATCGGAGAAGGTGGTTTATTGAATGAATTACACAACAATGGCTACTCTATAGTAGATGACAATCCTGATTACGTGGTCATCGGCGAAGGAAGAACCATTATGCTTGAAGCGGTCGACAAAGCCGTAAACATGGTGATGAACGGGGCTAAATTGATTGCTACCAACCTTGACCCTAACTGCCCTACCGATGGTGGCAAATACAGAGCGGGCTGCGGTGCTTTTGTCGCGATGATTGAATTTGCTACCGGCAGAACAGCCTTCAGCTTAGGAAAACCAAGTCCTGTCATGATGAGAATGGCCAGAAAACAATTGAAACTGACCACCGACGAAACCATCATGATCGGCGACACGATGGAAACGGATATCCTGGGAGCCGGCAACATGGGCTTTACTACGATCCTTACCCTTACCGGAGTGATGCAAAGAGAAAGACTGAATGATTACGGTTACTCTCCGGATTTCATCATCGACTCCATCGAAGATTTACTGCAAGATGAATTGTTTCATCAAGTAATTGAAGTTGTACCCTGCTAAAATAGAATACGAATACCAAACATTTTAAAGGTTGTTTGTTTAGTTGAAGGGGATTGGATAGCAATATTCAGTTCCCTTTTTTTTACGATAAAAATTTAATGAGGTCTTAGGGAATGACAATTAAGATTATTGTTCTAAAATGAATTTAATTCTTAGTTGTAATTTAAATGATTTGGGGCGTGCCCCTACGGGTCGGGCTATCCGCTACAAGTCCTCGCTCGGACCAAAGTTTCATTCATTATCGAATTGAGTTGCTCGCTGTGGGCTTTCCGCTTCTATCCCTCACGCAAATCACTAAAAAATATTATCTAAAAACAGTCAGTGATCTTCTGTAAGTAAAACGAGTTTAACCCAACAACATAAAAACGTTTTACCCATTCCGATCACTGAAATTTATTATTCTCTTTCTTCCGGATCCAGCACCAGCTGTGCCCATCCGTCGATGTCTCCGTCGTGCGTTTTCTTCTTGTTCTTCATCGCTTCGTTGATCTTCTTATTGAAGTTCCAGCAAGTACTTTGACGCAATGTTAGAATTTCAGAAAGTTCCAATGAAGTTATTTTCTCTTTGTTTGCATATACGAGGAAGAGCATATAAAAAGCCTTCACAATCGGGAATTTCAACTTATGGAAAATCGTATAAGCAGTCGGCGACTCGTCGTAACGGCATTTGGTACAACGTTTAGAGAAATCATCTTTCCCTTTGCACCATTTCGTATTGCCACACTTCTTGCACTTGTAGCCCCTCGCCCATTTCAGGTCTTCCAGGTATTTCAAGCAAGAATCTTTATCCGGAAAAATATTGCTGAATTCCGCAAAGTCTACTTCCTTCATCAACACCCTGGCCTTGGTCAATTCCTTGACGTTTGTTTTCAATACTTTGTTGTCCTCGTCGAGCAACTGGTTCATGCGGTTGATCTCTTCGTAGGCCGATTCCAGTTCCTTGTGTTTACTGTTTAACTCTGATGTTCTTTCGTTTACTTTTTCTTCCAGTTCACGATTCACCTGGTCTTTCAGTTTTTCATTCACCTGCAATTGCTCGATGATTTTATCCTGCGCCACTTCATTCTCCGCTTTGATGATCTTGATACGATCGCCCAATGCAAAAGAAAGAATCAAAATTTCAAATACGATACCGATGTTGAAGGAATACACCGTGAAGATATCGTCCCAACGAATGATGCCGCTCATGCGGAAGATCAAAAAGACAATACTGATAAACATGAAAGAGTAACCGACAATGAAGTACCTCGCCTGACGCAAGCCTTTCTTAAAACATAGGAAGGAAGAAATATAAATCACCAGGAATGGAATGATGTATAATGGAAAATCCAAACGGATGTTCAGGACTAAAATATCCAACAAGAAGAAAGCAATGTAGAATAGAATGATGGCGCTGAGTAACTTGTTCATGCGGGGCACAATGCGCTTCAATTCCAAGAAGCTTTTGGCATAGACGGCAAAACTGACCATCAGCAACAAGGGCGCCACAAGAGAAATGGAAGCATTCAGCGCAGGATAACCGGGCCAGATGTATTGAAAGCCAGTACCGTCTTCCCCTAAAGAAATGAGACCGCAAGACAGTACATAGATGACATAATAGAGGTACACTTTATCTCTCAGTGAGAAAAACATCAGCAAATTATAGATGGCCATGATGGCTATGATGCCATAAAACATACCCAATAAATAATATTCGTTGAGTGCATACAAAGCGAAGTTAGAAGTAGACTTCACCTTTAAAATAAACGGATTGTGGTTATGCGATTTTACTTTAACATAATACAGCTGTTCTGTTTGAGTTAAAGAAAGATCGAAGACGAAATTTTTATGCGGATACTCACGTAAACCGAAAGGCAAAGCAAAACCGGCTTTCCCTTGGATGTACTCTCCATCGTAACCGGGTTTATACAATTCAAAATCATCGATGTGCAAGTCGCGGTTTTCCAATACAAAATGTTTGTGTAAAGGAGTGGACGCTTTGATTTTGAAACGAATCCAATAAGTAGCTTGTGTATTTTTTACGAAAGCGAATTTGGTCCGTGTATCGTGGATGATAAACTGCTTGTCGTATTTGCCGCTGAGCAGGTCTTCCAATGTCAGTACATTCGAAGCATCTTCGAGAATTTCCAGTTGAGCGCCTCTTAAATCATAGTCTTCACTACGTTTTTCATCGATGATTAATACATCCAAGGCCTGCAGAGATGAAACCGAAAAAAACATCAATAATAGGGTCGGCACTATGCATTTCACTGCATTCACCTCGAATAATCGTGTACTTTTTACTTTCATTAAAACTGATTCTTCTTGAAATACTATTTTTTATTTGATAATTCCGGTCGCAACATACGTAATAAAATTACAATATACTACAAATAAGAGAGTTACATATCCTGTTTACACATACGTAACAACTAATTTAAAAAGATTGTTTTAAATATGATTGAGTTAAAAAACAATTGGCCATAAAAAACATATCCACATACACTTAAAAAACAAACATAAAGTCTTGATATATAGATCAATACAAAACTATAAGACATTAAAACAGGTTGAAATTCAAACCTATTTCCTTTTAAAACCACCCATTTAGCGGAAAATAGGTTGTAAAAAGAGGTGGTTTAAGTAATATTTGTACATTTTTTCAATTAAATAGATTAAAATCTAATGCCCGTCTTGCTTGACTAGTTTAGTGGCTTCATAGACCTTTGTTTTTCCTTTATTCACTAAAATATAAAAGCGGAAAGTTAACAAAATAGCCGAGGTAGTCAGACCGGCTAATAAACCAATCCAGATTCCTCGGATACCGAGATGGAAAATGAAGCCTAACACATAACCTATTGGTAAACCAATGACCCAATAAGCCAAAAGAGTGATGACAGTAGGAACATTCACATCTTCAATACCCCTCAAAATACCCAGGGCAACCACCTGAATACCATCAGAAAACTGAAACAAACCAGCGATGATGAGGACAGAAGCAGCGGTGTAGACTACCCCATCGTCATGGATAAATAAGCGCACCAATTCTTCATTGAAGAAGATGAACAGTAAACAAGAGAAGAGCATGAATACACCGACTAAAAACAACGCGGAAGCTCCCATCTGTTTTATTTTAGCTTTGTCTCCTTCTCCAAATGCTTGTCCTACCCTGATGGATCCTGAAACAGAAACACCAGCTGACATCATATACGTTAAAGCAGCCAATCCTAAGACGATCTGATGTGCCGCCAGTTCATCCGTACCGATCCAACCCACCAGCAAAGCAGCACCGGCAAATGCACCCACTTCAAAGAAAAGTTGTAAGCCACCCGGTAAACCCACTTTAAGAATCTTGACGATCAATGGAAAAGTATTGAAGGTGGAAATCAAAGGAGGCATAAACGCTCTGTAGCTTTTATTTCTGAAGACATAGCTCACAATCATCAGGGCCATTAAAATTCTGGAAATCAACGTAGCGATCGCCGCGCCTTTGATGCCTAGGGCCGGTAAACTCAGGTTTCCGTATATCAATAACCAATTCAACGCGACGTTGATCAACACCGCGATCAAAGTGATGACCATGGCCGGTTTAGTCAGTGAAAGTCCGTCGCTGAATTGCTTCAGTGCCAGAAACAACATGAAGGGTATGGTGGAGATGGTCAGTATTCTAAGGTAAGGTTTTACCAGGGCGGTAATGGCAGCGGGTTGTTGAAACCACTCGAAATTTTCACCGATGAAGAACATGATCAAGCAAATGACGATGCTGATCAGGAAGCCCAATTCTATGCCTGTTCTGAGTATTTCCCCGCATTCTTTATCATTCTGCGCCCCCTTGGAAGTGGCGATCATCGGGGCCATGGCGGCTATGGTTCCCATGCCTAACACCGTGAATAAGAAGTAAATCTGATTGGCAACACCCGAAGCGGCAACTGCTTCCTTGCCTACATTTCCTAACATCAATGTATCTGTAATGCCCATAAGTACAGAACCCACCTGCCCCAGCATGATGGGAAAACTCAATTGCAACGTATGGATAAAATCTTTTTTGATGGAACGGAAAAAGGTAAATACCATTTTTAAACTTAGCTAGTCGTTTGGGATCTTGTACGGGGGAATGCCATTTTTGTTTGCAAGGAAATGAGAGATGTGAAATGAGAGATGAGATCATCATTTCTCATTTCACATCTCTCATTTCGATAAATATATTGTTTTTTACATGCAAAATTCAAAGCGCAACATTTTTTAGGCAACCGAGTAAACACCCTTTGTATCTATACTTTAAGTCATTAAATTGATTCTATATCAAACTTATATTTGTCATCAAAGCGATAACAATCTCATTATAAGTTCGTTGTGTATAATTATTTATGGAATTAATATACTTAATTCTGTGTCTTACGTATTACATTTAATGTTGCAAATACAGATTCACTAAACAAACCACATGAAAATGTACTCATTCGCTAAAATTAAGACCTTGGCCGCTACCGGGTTGATAATTTTTACCGCTCATTTCCAGGCTTTTTCGCAGACATATCAGGTCAATGGTACAGCTGTCAATAATGGAAATGGCTTGGTTCGTCTCACCACTTCTCAGGCCAGTGCTGCTCAAACGGCCTCTGCCTGGAGCACTACAAAAATAGATCTTACACAACCTTTTGACATGACTTTCGAGATGTTCTTCGGTTGTAATAATGACCCTGCTACCGGTGGAGACGGTATGACCTTTACCTTGCACAATGATCCCAGAGGGCTGAACGCTACAGGAGCTGGTTTCGGTTTCCTGGGTATAGGAGGCGCTCCTGCCGAAATGGTAAATCCTGCCCTGTCTATTGAATTTGATACTTACGATGCTTCTGGTTCAGGCGGCTCCAATGAGCTTGCAGCTGACCATATCGCTATTGATTTAAATGGGGATGTGAACGTCGGACAATCCTTTATCGGTTCAGGAGGAACGCCTGTTACCGTACAAGCGGTGGCTAACAACCGGGATCTTGAAGATTGCTCCGAAAACGGTGGTAGCTTTTACAAAATACGCATTACTTGGGATCCTGTAAACAAGGTTTTGCAACTGTTTGAAGAAGGAAGTACAACTCCTTCATTGACTTATACGAATGATCTTATCACCAATCTTTTTGGCAATGTGAATGAAGTGTATTGGGGCTTTACAGGTGCTACAGGTACCGCCTCCAATGAACAATGGATCGCTCCGGAAGGAAGCATCATTCCCTGGGAGTGTACCATTTCAACTTCTTGCTGTACAGCTTTTACGGTAACGCCGAACAGCCCTACTACTATCTGTAATAATCCCATTACATTAAGTGTTGCCGGTACCTACGATTCTTACTCCTGGTCAAACGGAACAACAGATCCAACCACACAAATAAGCGCACCAGGAACTTATACCTTAAACGTTTTACAGACACAAGGAACGAATTCTTGTCCCGGCAGTGCCACATTCACCATTACTCCTACCGGCCCTACTGCTACGCTAACAGGCGGAGGAACATTTTGTAACAGTTCACAAACTACACCTTTGTCTGTCGCACTCACCGGTACTGCACCTTGGTCACTGGTATATGCCATTGACGGCGTTAATCAACCCGCAGTAACAGGCATCACCACTTCTCCTTACGTGTTTCAGGGAAATGCTCCTCATGTCTATACTTTGGTATCGGTCGGAGATAACAGCGGTTGCAACAGCACAGCTACCGGAACAGCCAATGTAGATTTATTGCCAGGCATACCGGTTGGTTATGATACCATTTTTACCGCACCTAATACAGCTAATCTTTATGTAAAAGATGATGGAGGAACTTATAACTGGTACGATGCGCCTACAGGTGGAAATCTTGTACAAGCTGGAGATACTGCGTTTACCACTCCGGTATTGAATGAAACAACTACTTACTATGTTGAGAATACCGCAGTGACAGGTTATGAGAGAAAAAGTGTTTCTCTTCTTAATAAATCAGAAGGTACAGGAAACGATCCCAACGATCACGTTCCTGGTCTCCCTCCGGCTGTTTGCTACCTTGAATTTACCGCCAACTCCGATTTCATCCTCGATACCATTACTTGTTTGGTGAATGTTCCGGCTGCTACTACCAATGGTCGTGTAACGGTTTACATTACTCCTTATACTGGAACTGCTCCCTATGGCGGAGCGGAAACGGTAGCCAAAGATTCGATGAACATCACCATAGGCACTACCGGTCAGCACAAT
>JAQZBV010000072.1 GCA_029237685.1 Cytophagaceae bacterium
CACCTGGCAAAAGAATTCTTCCGCATCGAGGATTATGCACAGGCGAAGACGTATTACGAAAAACTAGTGGCAGAACACCCGGAAAACGAACATTTCAATTATTACCTCGGGGTTTGTTATTACAAGTTAGGCAACACCGATAAGGCGCTTGATTACTTTAAGAAGGCTTCAGCAGGTGATTCTAAGACAGGTGATTATGAATTTGAATATTATCTTGCCCGCTCTTTTCATAGGGGACACCATTTTGAAGAAGCCATTACGCACTATATGTTGTACAAACAAAAGGTACAATCTGATGCTAACGTTAAGAAATATCCTCATACCCTGACGGAGCTGGATGCCGAAATCGGTCGCTGCCGGGTGGGAATGGAATTGATGAAGAAACCACTGGAAGTTCAAATAGAAAACCTAGGTCCCGTTGTCAATACAGAATTCAACGAATACATGCCGGTCATTTCTCTCGACGAGTCAGAAATGCTGTTTACTTCCAGAAGACCCAATACCATGGGCGGTGGAAAAGACAAGGAAGACGACCTCTGGTTTGAAGACGTATACATGACCGGTCGCTCCGGCGATGGATGGTCCAAGCCTAAAAGCCTTGGAAGCCCGGTAAACACGACTAATCATGATGCTACAGTATGTGTTTCTTCAGATGGGAAACGCTTGTTTATCTATAAATCGGAGGTCAACCGTATCGTGGATACGAAAGACGGTAACATCTATTTCAGTGACTTGAAGGATACCAGCTGGTCCACACCTGCTCTAGTCAATTATGTGGAAGGCATTAATTCTCCTTATTGGGAGCCCAGTGCTTCGCTATCGGCTGATGGTAATGTCTTTGTATTCAGTTCAAACCGACCAGTTAATGGACAGGCGGAGAAGAATAGAAACCTCTATTTCATCAGAAAGGATGCAGCAGGCAAATGGTCTTCTCCCCAGCTATTTTCGGATAAAATCAACACAACATACGAAGAAGACGGTCCTTACCTGCATCCTGACGGGAAAACGATGTACTTCAGTTCGAATGGTTTAGCCTCTGTAGGTGGTTTTGATATTTTCAAAACGGTCTACAACGATTCTACAAAGAGCTGGTCTGATCCGGAGAACATTGGTTTCCCATACAATACCGCTGACGACGATATTTACATCGTGTTTTCTGCCGATGGCACAAGAGCTTATTTCTCTTCTGTAAGGGAAAACAGTTACGGTGGTAAAGACATTTACATGGCGACCAGCATCAAGGAAAAGCA
This sequence comes from Cytophagaceae bacterium, assembly GCA_029237685.1. Lineage (GTDB taxonomy): Bacteria > Bacteroidota > Bacteroidia > Cytophagales > Cytophagaceae > JACMQM01. Next base: position 1,251 of record JAQZBV010000072.1, read on the forward strand.
CTCACTGGCCTTGATGATCGGTCACGTCTACGATGCAGACACCAAGAAACCGTTGGCCGCTGAAATCATCGTGACTGACAATGAAACGGATCAGGTGGTAGCCGTTTATAAATCAGAATCGTTTGCGGGTAAGTTCTCTATCGCTTTGCCTTCCGGTAAGAATTACGGTATTGAAATTGACTTAGACAACTACTTATTTCACTCGGAGAACATTGAGCTGCCTAATCTGGCCAAGTTCACCGAATACAGAAAGGATGTGTATTTGCACCCTTTCAGAGCAGGAGAGAAAGAGATCCTGAAGAACGTGTTTTTTGATACAGATAAGTCGGACTTGAGAAAGGAGTCCAAAACAGAATTGGATCGCTTGTACAAGAAGATTTCAAAACGTAAAAACAGTGTCGTTCAAATCTCCGGACATACCGACAACAGAGCCGGGCACGATTATAACCATGTCCTTTCTGAAGCGCGTTCTGTATCCGTGGTGCAATACCTGATCGATAAAGGGTTTGATGCGAAACGCATCTTCGCCAGAGGGTACGGTGAAATACAGCCGATCGATACCAATAATACAGAAGAGGCTTTGCAGTTGAACAGAAGAACAGAATACATGATTCTGGACTTGAAGGATTCTACGCAAGAAGCGTACACACAATTGAAAGATACATTTTTGGTTCGTCCAGGCACAGATTACTATAATCGTTTATTGGACGATTTCAAGAGTGTATACCTGAAGAAGCAAGCCGATAAAGCACCGGAAGTAGGGGCATTTTTGTTTTACAAAGTCCATTTTGCCTTTGGGCAAACGAAGAATATCACCGATTATTCTAAGTCTCGTTTGGATGAATTGGTAGGTTATCTGGAGCATTTTCCTAGTTGTAAAGTAGAGTTAATCTCTCATGCAGACTATTTGGGAAGCCTAGAAGAGAATACTAAGATTGCTGCTGAACGTGAAAAACTGGTGACGGATTACCTGATCTCTAAAGGAATCGCTGCCGATCGATTGAAGCATTTAAGTGCTGCAGATCAACTTAAAGTGTTAGATGCAGACAACAAAGATAACGGACAAAATACTAGAAAACTTGAGTTTAGGGTGGTGTCGGTGAAGTAAGGAATTAAGTGGTCAGTGGTCAGTAGTCAGTGATCAGAAAATAAGAAAAGAGAACCCTAGGGTTCTCTTTTCTTATTCAACGCAAATACTGATAACTGACTACTGACCACTGATAACTATTTAGTGTGGTAATTTCTCTTTGAACACCCCATACACAAACGTTCCTCCAATAGCTCCGATCAACGTCAGTACGCTGATTATAAATCCAGCACCGATCTGAGCATAAATAGGCCCCGGACAAGCGCCGGTAATGGCCCAGCCGAAACCGAAAAAGATACTGCCGATCACTGTTCCTTTATTGTATTTTTTCGGGGTCACACGAACTTCCTCTCCATCGAATGTTTTGATGTTATATCGCTTGATCAATTGCATGGAAAGAAGTCCTACGGCTACTGCTGATCCAATTACACCATACATATGAAAGGATTGAAAGTGAAACATTTCCTGTATCCGGTACCAACTGATGATTTCTGCTTTGACAAAGGTGATTCCGAAGAGTATTCCAATGATGAGGTATTTCAAAAGTGAAAATCCTCGTTCCGGTACAGACGATTCATTCTTGCATTCTACGGGCGATGGGATAGTGCTCATGCTTTAAAGGGAGAGAAGAAATGGAACAATAAACCAGGAAGCAATGATACCGGAAATCATAAAGGTAACCGTCGCCACCAGCGATGGCCATTGCAGAGTAGCCAGACCAGTGATGGCATGACCGGAGGTACAGCCTCCGGCATAGCGGGTTCCGAAGCCTACCAGAAAACCTCCGAACAAACTGAAGATCCAGGTACGCAGCTCTTGCAAATGCTGATATCCGAAGATCTCAGTAGGCATCAGCTCATGGAAACTATGGATGCCGTAACGAGTGGCTAAATCTATTTTCAGCTCAGGATTCAATCGGATCTCGACATCCGGCAAGCGCAGCCATGTCGCGGCAAGGAAAGCACCTATGACGATACCCGTAACAAATACTAAGTTCCAGCTTTCCTTTTTCCAATCGTATTGAAAGAAGGGGACTTGAGCAGGGATGCAGGCCGCACAGATATGCCTTAAGGTGGAAGAGATTCCAAATGATTTATTACCCGCCAGGTAAAGGGCTGGTACTGTTAGTCCTATAAGTGGCCCTGCAATGTACCAGGGCCATGGTGCGTAGATCCATTCCATAAGTTATACTCATTAGGTAGAATATAAAGCTAACAAGATTTGGGATGAGTTGGTTTATTTTTGGCACAAAAATGAACAGTAGGATGGGTGCATAGATAAAAAGGCAGGTATTTTTGGGAGGCTCTGTGTAATTAGTTAGTATTAGTCACTTAAGAGGCCCTATCATGAAAATTTATATCCAGCTGTTCCTTTTCCTCCTCGTTCCGACTTTGGCCTTTTCTCAATCCAATAAAATCAATATCAGCAAAGACATGCTCATTGCTTTGTCAACGTTTGACGGCGATCCCATGCTGATGTTTGATGGAAATACCGACACAGAATGGTTCCCGGGTTGGAATAGCTTATATTATCCTGCTTCTATCATCATCGATTTAAAGGCTTCCAATCGGTTGACCAAAATTCGGCTGTACGACGGCAAAGGAAGTCATCGAATTAAAATAGCGGCTGGTTCCACTCCTTTTCAGGCAACAGAATTGTTGAACATGAGCCTTGATAAATACAATGAATGGCGAGAGGTCAGTTTAAATGTAATGGCCAGGTATATTGTCATTACTATTCCTATTGTTAAAACAGCCTCTCCTCCGGAACTGGAGTTTTACGGTACTACTTCTGGTCCCGCTCCGGGTCCGCCGGTATCTTTTGTGATGCAGAACAATGTGAATGGAACATTTGGTGTCAACTCTTTTCATTGGGTGCCTAACGAAGTGTTAGGTCCCTTTAAGTACATCCGTGAATACCAATACTGGCAATGGATGGAAGGAGCGCAGGATAAAGTGACCTTCGAACCCTCGCGATCGGGAGCAGGAAATTTTGATACGCATTATCAAACCATGAAGCAGGAAGGTTTTGTCGTGGTGCCTTGTATCAATCAAACGCCCGAATGGTTCAATACCTCAAAAGATCCCCAGTTTAATCAGGATTGGAAACCGATAGCGCCCGGAGCCAATCCGGAATTGCCCGCTTCTTACTTGCGATTTGCCAAGTTTCTTTTTCAGCTCAGCGCACGTTACGGGAAGAAAACCATTGCTCCCAATTTGCTGACGATTGATGAAGAACCTTTCTGGACGGGATCTCCAGCCAATAAAAAACGCTCCGGCCTGGATTTGCTGGAATACATTGAAGTATGGAACGAACCCGATAAAACATGGAAAGGACCGCAAGCTTATTTCTCTCCCTATGAATTTGCGGCCATGATGTCTGCGGCCTATGACGGACATTGCGGTACGCTAGGACCTAACGTCGGCATCAAGACCGCTAACCCAGACATGAAAGTGGTGATGGGCGGACTGGCTCGTTTGTCCATCGATTACATCAAAGCCATGGACCTATGGTTTAAGCAATACAGGAAGGACGGGAAGTTTGCTTCGGATGTCATGAACTTTCACCACTATTCCAATTCGGTAGATATTCAATCTACCGCTGCCAATTCCATCGGTATTTCGCCGGAAGCAGATAAACTGGATGAAAAGCTCGAAACGATAAAGCGTTATGTGAATACGTATTTCCCGGGTAAGGAAATATGGCTCTCAGAATACGGTTACGATACCAATAATTCAACGCAGCGTGTACCTGTTACAGCTACATTATTAACACAAGAAGATGCTCAGGCCGCCTGGTTGGTGCGATCGATGTTGATGATCATGAAATCGAACATTGATAAAGCGTTTTTGTATAGTGTCACGGATACCGGCACAAATCCCAATGGCTTGTATTCACGCAGTGGAGTAGTAGGACACTCGTCGGAGAATTACCGGAAGAAAAAGAGTTGGTACCATATCCAACGACTTAGAGAAACCGTGGAAGATTTCAAATTGGTATCTATGACTCAAACACCTGTATTCATGAATTTTACCTTTCAGAAAGGAGCAGAACGAAGAGTATTCATTGTGTATGCAAAAGGGGGAAAATCGGAATACCAGCTTGATCTGACCGGAACCGAGATTTCATATTTTAATAGAAATGAAGCGGCTATTCAGTTAAAATCCACCGATTACAAGAAGAAATTCCCAATCGATGAGTATCCGTTGATTTTTTCGATCAAGTAAATTTCAAGATCTGTTGAAAATGGATGCTTTAATTACTAATGCAAAAGGAAGGTAAAGATAGTAAATGCTTGAGGGCGTTCCCTGCGGGCCGGGCTTTCGCCACTCGCTTCCCGATTAATAGATTACGTTAAATTTTAACTAATGTCGGGAGAGCTCAAACAATGGCTCAATCCCTAACGCAAATGCTTTAAATAGACTTAATATCTGCTTAAAACAAAAAAGTCCCGAGAATACTCTCGGGACTTTCTGCGGAATGGACGGGACTCGAACCCGCGACCTCCTGCGTGACAGGCAGGCATTCTAACCAACTGAACTACCACTCCGTTTACCATTTCTTTCGATTTGGTATGCAAAAGTAAGAGCTTTATTTTTAGAATGCAAATGCGTAAACCTATTTTAATTGAGATTTATCCACTTTTTATATTAATCATTAATAATTACTACCTTTGATACTTCTTAACATCAGAATTAAACTATGTATTTGGACTTCGAAAAACCGATTCAAGACCTGGAAGGCAAGCTTGCCGAAATGAAACAGATTGCTGATGACTCAGATGTTGATGTGAGCCAGGAAGTGAAATCCTTAGAAGAGAAAATCAAAACACTAAAAAAAGACATTTACTCCAATCTTACGCGTTGGCAGAAGGTACAGCTGTCCAGACATCCGGACCGCCCCTATACACTGGACTATATTGAAAACATCTGTGACCAGTTCATTGAATTGCATGGCGATAGAGTAGTGAAAGACGACAAAGCCATTGTCGGAGGTTTCGCTGAGATCGATGGCAATTCGTTCATGATCATCGGCCATCAGAAGGGAAAGAATACCAAAATGCGCCAGGTGCGTAACTTCGGTATGGCTAACCCTGACGGCTACCGCAAGGCGCTTCGTCTGATGCGTGTAGCGGAAAAGTTCAATAAGCCCATCATCACATTCATCGATACTCCCGGTGCTTATTGTGGGTTGGAAGCAGAAGAAAGAGGACAGGGTGAAGCGATCGCGCGCAACATCAAGGAAATGTTCATGTTAAAAGTGCCTGTGATTTGTATAATCATCGGTGAAGGCGCTTCCGGCGGTGCTTTAGGTATTGCTATTGGCGATAAAGTATTGATGCTGGAAAATACCTGGTACTCTGTTATTTCTCCTGAATCTTGTTCTTCTATTCTATGGAGAACATGGGAACATAAAGAAAGAGCGGCAGAAGCGTTGAAGTTGACTGCGGAAGACATGTTGAAATTCAAACTGATCGATGGTATCGTGAAAGAACCATTGGGTGGTGCGCATGCCGACAGAGAATCCATGTATAAAAAATTGAAGAAAGTGATTTTGGATACCACGGCTGCTTTGCAAAAAGTTGATCCGGAACAAAGGATCAGCGATCGTATCGATAAGTTCTCTGCCATGGGTGTTGTAGAAGACCTGGCGCCGGCAGCTGAAATTACGGAATGAAGTGTTACGCCATAGATACTGGTTATTTTAAGTTAGACGGGGGAGCCATGTTTGGCGTGGTTCCCCAGTCTATTTGGAAGAAAACAAATCCTCCGGATGAAAATAATCTCTGTCAATGGGCCATGCGCTGCCTGCTCATCGAAGAAGGCAATCAATTGATTTTGATCGATACCGGCATTGGTAACAAACAAGATCCTGCTTTTTTTAAGCATTACCATTTACACGGAGAGGCTTCTCTCATCCACTCGATCCGCCAGGCGGGTTTTCACGAAAATCAAATCACCGATGTTATCCTGACTCATTTGCACCTCGACCATGTCGGCGGAGCGGTCACGCGTACAGGAGATAAATTACTGCCAACCTTTTCTCAGGCAAAGTATTGGGTGCACCAGGGCCAATGGGATTGGGCCACGATCAATCCTAACCCCAGGGAAAAGGCGAGTTTTCTTCAAGAAAATATTCAGCCCTTGTTTGAATCCGGTCAGTTGAATTTGATTCCAGGAGTCGAAAGTCCTTTTTCTTTCATCGACTTTTTTGTGGCGGACGGACATACCGAAAAACAACTCATCCCCTTGATCAAAGATAAAGACCGCACCATTGCTTATGCTGCGGACCTTATTCCTTCGGTCACGCATTTGCCTTTGGCCTATGTCGCTTCGTTCGATGTCAGACCCTTGGTGGCCATGACAGAGAAAGAACGTTTTTTGCAACAGGCATTGGAGCAGAATTGGACCTTGTTCTTTGAGCATGATCCGGTCAATCAAGTTTGTGAACTGGTTCTCACTGAAAAAGGTATCCGCGCGGGCGAAAAAGGAAATCTTTAGAACAATGACCTGATTTGGACTTTATGGAAGCGTTTTTCGCTCAGTAACAGTCTTCAGTAAACATGCTAAAAGAACTTGTTTTTATTGAGATGCATGCATATATTGAACTGTCTTTTAGTATTTGTTTTAACTGATCAAACCATAAACAATCTCCATTCATTATGAAAAAAGTATTACTTAGCTTATGTGTTCTTGCTGGCTTAAGCACAGCTTCTTATGCTCAAGGTATTATTGGTCCTAAAGTAGGGCTATCCATTTCAAACGCCAGGGATACTAAAGTTCCGGAAGGAGAAGAGGCAGAAGAGTATCAATCCATTGTTACTCCTCAATTGGGGATCGTATTCAATGCGAGATTAGGCGATTATGTGTCTTTAAGACCTGAACTTTTGTATACACAAAGAGGATTTAAGATCGATAACAGTGGTAGTACTTCCACTGCAAGATTGAATTACGCTGAAATTCCATTTAACGTGGTAGGAACATTTCAAGCAGGTCCAGGTAAAATCGAAGTATTTGCAGGTCCTTCAGTAGGTTATATGTTCGGCGGAAAATTTAAAACGGATAGCAAAGAGTATGGAATCAAAGGTGAGGATGAACCTACGGCAGGTGATCCGGATAATTTCTATGTCAATTACCTGAATGTTTCTATGAATGCTGGCTTAGGTTACAACTGGAAAGGTTTAATATTCCAGGCAGGTTATAACTTCGGATTCTCTAACTTCAATGCTCACTACGAAGACAGAGACAGTCAAGAGGAAAGTGATAGATCAAATGATGTATCTAAATTCTCTTCTGTTAACCTGGCGATCATTTACCTATTTGGCGGTAAAGACGAGTAATCGTTTACCAGAAAAAAGAGCGCTGAATTATAAAATTCAGCGCTCTTTTTATTTATAAACAACTAACAACTAACAACTAACAACTAGTTTTTACTGCGCTATCATATAAACCAATTCTATCCGGCCCAAAGCATTGACATCAAAGCGGAGAGAGCGGACATTTTTTAACAATACGCGGTTTTCACACTCTTTTCCTGCATCGACCTGGTAGATAAAGGTTTTCTTTCCTCTGGAGAAGAACAAGCTTTTATCCGGTTTGCCGATGTATTTCATCAGCTGTTCGTCTTTTTTGTTCATAAACTCCTCTTTGTGTTGCAACAACACATCCACCAAAACGGCTCTTTTCGAGTGACAGGCGTTGGTATCAGCTATCCAACTTTCATGATCAAAGCCTTCCACTTTTACCGGTGCAGAACAAGAGACCAATCCCATGGTAGCCAAAGCGGTAATAACCAGTAACTTTACGCTTGTTTCCGTAATTTTTCCACAACCACTCATTATAAAAGCTTATTTTCTTAATTTCGATTGCCCAAAGGTAAGCATTTGGGCATGTAAAGAAAATTTGATTATGAGTTCTTCTGACGCGACAGAAAACAACGATAATATACACGACATCGTCCCCGTATCGGGATTGTATGAAAACTGGTTCCTGGATTACGCCTCTTACGTAATTCTGGAAAGGGCTGTGCCTAACATAGATGACGGATTAAAGCCGGTACAGAGACGTATCCTTCACGCCATGAAGGAAATGGACGATGGCCGTTTCAATAAAGTGGCCAATGTCATCGGTTCTACCATGCAATATCACCCGCACGGTGATGCCTCCATTGGAGATGCCATTGTTACAATTGGACAAAAGGAGCTCTTATTAGACATGCAAGGTAACTGGGGAGATGTGCGCACCGGAGACGGAGCGGCAGCACCCCGATACATTGAAGCCCGTTTGTCAAAATTTGCCCTGGATGTGGTTTTCAACGGAGAAACAACAGAATGGCAAGCTTCTTATGACGGTCGTAAAAAAGAACCCGTTACTTTTCCTGTTAAGTTTCCACTCTTATTGGCTCAAGGGGTAGAAGGTATCGCGGTAGGTTTATCTACCAAAATTCTTCCTCACAACTTCTGTGAATTGATTGAAGCCTCAATCGCTCATTTGAAAAACAAGAAGTTTCAGTTGTACCCCGACTTCATTACAGGAGGATCCTTGGATGCCTCTTTGTACAATGAAGGACAAAAAGGCGGCAAGATCAGGGCTCGAGCGAAGATTGAAGAACAGGATAATAAAACGCTTTTGATCAAGGAAATACCTTTTGGTACGACGACCAATAGCATCATTGATTCCATCATCAAGGCCAATGATAACGGGAAGATCAAAATCAAAAAAGTAATCGATAATACCGCGAAGGATTTAGAGATACAGGTTCAATTGGTACCAGGTACAGATCCGGATATTACCATTGATGCCTTGTATGCTTTCACAGATTGTGAAGTCAGTATTTCTCCAAATGCCTGTGTCATTGTAGACAACAAACCAGAGTTTTTGAGTGTCAATGAAATGCTTCGTATTTCTACCGACAAGACAAAAGAATTGCTGCGTCAGGAATTGGAGATCAGAAAGGCTCAATTGCAGGAAAAGGCTTTATTTTCTTCCTTAGAAAAGATATTCATTGAGAATAAGATCTACCGTAAAATTGAAGAAGCAGAGACATGGGAAGCTGTAATTCAGATTATTGATAAAGGATTAAAGCCTTACAAAGCACAGTTTTATAGAGAAATTACGCAGGACGACATTGTACGACTGACTGAAATCAAGATCAAGCGTATTTCTAAATTCGATGGTTTCAAAGCCGATGAATTGATGAAGGCGATCGGTGCCGAATTAAAGGAAACGAAAAATCACTTGGCGAATTTGAATGATTATGCGATCAATTACTTCGCTGCTTTACTAAAAAAATACGGTAAAGGAAGAGAACGCAAAACAGAAATCAAGGCTTTTGATACCATCAATGCAACAGTTGTTGCTGCCAATAATCAAAAATTATACGTCAACCGTGCCGATGGTTTCATGGGTTATGGGTTGAAAAAGGACGAATACATCACCGATTGTTCGGACATTGATGATGTGATCGTATTCCGTAAAGATGGCGTTTGTGTGGTCAAGAAGATCGGTGAGAAGGTTTTTGTAGGAAAAGACGTTTTGCACATCGCGATCTTTAGAAAAGGGGACGAACGCATGGTGTACAACTTGGTTTACCTGGATGGAAAAACAGGCAGATCAATGGTGAAGCGTTTTCAGGTATTGGGCGTAACCCGTGATAAAGAATACGATCTGACTAAAGGAGAAAAGGGCTCAAAAGTGTTGTACTTGACTGCCAATCCAAATGCAGAAGCGGAGAAAATTACCATTACGTTGACTCCAACAGCCAAAGCCAGAAACAAAGTCTTCGATTATGACTTTGCAGAATTGGAAATCAAGGCTCGTACTTCTCAGGGAAATATTCTGACAGAATATCCGGTGAAGAAAATCAGTTTGAAAGAAGCAGGGGAGTCTACCATAGGAGGAGTAAAGTTCTGGTTTGATTCGGAAACAGCTCGCTTGAATACTCAAGGTAAAGGTTTACCTCTAGGTGAGTTTGGCTCTGACGATCAGGTGATTGTTTTTTATAAAGACGGGAATTATGAGATCACCGGTACAGAACTCACCAATCGCTACGAAGGCTCAGAAGTCATGTTGATTGAAAACTTTGACCCTGAAAAAATTTACTCTGTGCTGTATTACGAAGGCAAAAACAAGGCTTACTACATCAAGCGTTTTGGTATAGAAACTTCGTCTCTGGGCAAAAAATTCAACTTTGTAGGGGAAAATGAGAAGTCAGAGCTGATTTATATCACGGCTAATCCAAAGGCAAAAATAAAAGTAGATTTTGCAAAAGGTAAGTATGTGAGTTCACCCACATTAAATGTTGATATAGAACAATTTGCAGAAGTTAAGAGTTACCGAGCCATCGGAATCAAATTCTCAAGCAACAAAGTGACGGCAGTTAATCCGCTGGATTCCAGCAAGAAAGATGGAGGAAAGTCAAGTGGGGCAGCACCTACACTTTTTGATTAAAAGTGTAGAGTAAAGTAAACATATTGGTTCATGTATACGTATACCAAATCAAAGGTAATCGTAAATAAATGTAAACGTTAAGCAGGACCGTATGAGAGTAGACTTTACAGATAGATTGAGCCAATTGGGATATTCTCCTGCACATGCATCCATCGCATACGACAATTTTATTAACAGCCTGAAGTCAGACGAAACGATTCTTTACCTGATGGAGGGCTCCATCAAAAATACCTTAGGCGTCATTGCCGCCACCGATAAAAGAATTTACTACATCGGAGTCAACAAGCATAAAAATATCCTTCACGAACACATCTCCTATAACGACATTGTTTTTATCACAGGTAAAGAATCTCCCTGGACGTCGATGGAAATCAAAGTAAAAACTGAAACCAAGTATGACGAACTCGTCATCAGGGGATGTGAAATCGATACCGGCAAAGAGTTTATAGAATTAATTCGTTTGTTGACGATACGACCTGAAGAGTAATTATTCACCACTCTATTTTTTAATGATATTTCCCGTATTTTTGTAAGGCAAGGGTTATTCTAATGGGCTTTGATAAAGCGCTTTTATCTTATCTTACTTCTTTTTTTACCTCCTCAAAGCTAGCACTGATGGAGAAGGTTTTGTCGGCTAGAACCAAACACCTTACGGTAGTCATTGAAGATATTTACCAACCACATAATGCCAGTGCAGTCATTCGCTCCTGCGATTGTTTTGGTATTCAGCAGGTCTATTTTATAGAAAACAAAAACAAATACCAGGTCAACCCCAAAATAACCATGAGAGCTACCAAGTGGGTCTCGATCCAGCGTTTTGTCTCTACTCCTACAGATCATGCCACCGCACGCTGCATGGCTGAACTGAAGAAGAAGGGCTATCGAATTGTCGCCACTTCACCCCATCACAAACATTCTACTCCCGAAATAATTCCACTAGATCAGCCTCTCGCCGTATTTTTTGGAAATGAAAAAGAAGGGCTGTCTGATTATGTTTTAGAAGGTGCAGACGATTATATTTATGTACCGATGTACGGTTTTACGGAGAGCCTCAATATTTCTGTATCAGCCGCCATGGTCATGAAGACGCTTTATGAAAGAATCATCGACCCCCGGGAGAAAATTGACTGGCAATTAGGGGAGGAAGATAAAAATGAATTAAGATTGGACTGGTTAAGAAAAAGTTTGAAAAAATCAGACTATATTATAGACGATTATTATAAAAATAATAACACTAAAGCGTTTTGAGTATTTGCATGAAGGGGTATTTCAATAGTAAGTTCATTTTTTTCATGATCATTCTTATGCCCTGTTTTAGTGTTGCACAAACTATTAAACTAAAAGGCAAAGTCATTGATGGAGAAACCGGTGAAGGAATGCCTTTTGCCAGTGTTTATATCAAGAATACGAGTATTGGAGTAAGCAGTGATTTTGAGGGTTTTTATAGCTTAACAGTGGATGCAAGCTATGATTCGCTTACGGTGTATAACATGGGTTATGCCATGAAAGCGAAAGCCATTCCCAAGGGAGTAGAGGAAGCTGTTCTCAATTTCCAATTAGAATCGGAAGTAGCCGCAGTCGATGAAATTATTGTGCGCCCGACAGAGAATCCTGCTTTTGCCATCATGCGCAATGTCATTAAGAATAAAGAGAACAATGACATCCGCCGATTGGATGCTTACGAATACGAAACGTACAACCGTTTGGAAGTAAGCGTTGATAACATTTCAGAGAGACTCAAGAAGAGAAAAATATACCAAAAGATTGCAGAAGTATACGACAGCGCCCAAGCTGTCGCAGGAGAAGACGGGAAACCGGTGATTCCGATGTTTATTTCAGAATCCATTTCCAATTTTTACCACAGACGCAACCCTGACATGACCAAGGAGTTGATCCATGGTGTAAGGGTTACAGGTGTCGGTGTCGAAGATGGGAGTGTAGTGTCGCAACTTATAGGAACCTCATTCCAGAATTATAATTTTTACAGAAATTCTGTCAGCGTAGTACAGAAAGACTTCCTGTCGCCTATTGCTGACAGCTGGCAGGTATTTTACGACTATGAATTGGAAGACAGTATGTACATCGGTTCTCAATGGTGTTACAAGCTAACTTTCAAACCGAAGCAATCCAAAGACCTAGCCTTTACCGGTATGATGTGGATCCATGACACCACATTTGCTATCAAGCAGATTGATGTGAAAGTGGGAAAAGAAGCGAACATCAATTTCATTGAAAAAGTCAAGATTCAACAAGAGTTTGAGCAAATGTCTAACGGATCCTGGATTCCTACGAAGACAAGAGCACTATTGGATATTGATGAGATCACCAAGAATTCACCGGGTTTACTGGCTAAGTTTTATTCTTCCAGTAGAAACATTAAGATCAATCAACCGAAAGAAGAGAAGTTCTACGATCAGCTGGTAGAGGTCGAAAGCGACGCCATGGTCCAGGCCCCGGACTATTGGGAACAGAAGCGTCATGATTCCATTACAGATACTGAAAAGAACATGTATGCGATGATTGATTCCATTAAGAATGTTCCTTTAGTGAAATCATACATTGAGATCGTCAACATCGCGATCAATGGATATAAGCGTCTTGGTAAAATCGACTTTGGTCCTTATCTGGCTCTGTATTCATACAACAATGTGGAGGGCCATAGAATCAGATTAGGTTTCCGCACGAACATCGATTTCTCCCGCAAATGGGTGATTAAAGCTTATGGAGCATACGGAACCAAGGATACTAAATTTAAATATTCGGGTTCGGTAGCGTATATTTTTTCAAAGAAGAGATGGACGGAAGCAGGTATAGAATACAGGAAAGACATTGAAATGGTAGCCATCAACCCGGAACGTTTGGGTTCGAATCCTTTGTTTTTAACCTATGCGCAGTGGGGAACTTTACAAGGGCCATTTTATAAAGAGTTTGCTCAAGTCTATTTCAATACAGAACTTAAAAAGGATTTTGGTGTAAAATTTAAATTCAGAAACTGGGATTTCAATCCGGCAAACACTTTTGATTTCGATTACTATCCTAGTTTATACTCAAGCGGAGATACCTCTTTAACCACAAATTATTTTCGTACAACCGAAATAATTACAGAACTGCGTTTGACTAAAGATGAAATTCTTTTGCAAAACGACAACGAACGGTTGAGTTTCGGTACCAAGAACAATTGGCCCATCATTGCACTTCGTCATGTGTATGGGATGAAAGGAGTATTGAATTCGAATTTTGAATACCATAAGCTCTATTTGTTCTTCAACCATTCATTCAGAGTTGGAGCATTGGGGCGTTCGTATTATGACTTTACTGCGGGCAAAATATTTACACCTTTGCCTTATCCTTTATTGGAAGTACATATTGGAAACCGCTCACCGTTTTATAGTACAGCAGCCTATAACCTCATGAATTATTTCGAGTTTGTAAGTGACCAATTTGTATCACTGAACTACAGACATTATTTCGAAGGTTTATTCTTCAACCGAATTCCTTTGATCAAAAGACTAAAATGGAGATTCCTGGTTTCAGCGAATGTCCTATATGGTTACCTGGATCAGAAAAACATAGATCTGATTCCTTACACGATGCGAATTTCTAATCATTCTATCAATAAGTTTGGAGACTTGCCTTATGTAGAAGTAGGCTATGGCGTGGAGAATATTTTTAAGATTTTCAGGATAGACTTCTTCCATCGATTAACATATAACAACCATCCCAATGTGAGAAACTTTGGCGTGAAGTTTTCTGCACAATTCAGGTTCTAATCAGCTTTATACATGAAACATATTCTTATTGCGGGCGTCATATTCATTGGGTGTTTTGCTTGCGGCTCTGCTACAAATGATACTTCCATTCCTGATCCTCAGGCGGTAGAAAACTTAAGTGAAGCAAGCTTAAATGTCTTGAATGAATCTATTGACGACGATCCGTCTAATGATGTACTGTACTATAAGCGCGCACTTTTTTATTACAGACTGAAAAATAATACCAAAGCGTTGGCTGATATTTCAAAGGCTATAGAATTGGAAGATGGAAAAGGAGAGTATTACCTTTTGCTTGGACAAGCCAGCTATGCTACAGGAAACATTATTGCAGCGCGGGATGCAGCCCTGAAAGCAGAGGGCCTATTGGAAAAGAATCCTGCCTTGATGGTGTTACAAGCCAACGTATACATGGACCTGAGAGATTCTGTAAAGTACACCAATTACATCCAGCAGACAGTAGAAATGATTCCGTTCAAAGCAGATGCAGACTACGTACAAGCGCGAAGGGCATTGATCCTTAAAGATTCTTCCCGATCGATTTCGTTTCTTCAATCGGCGGTGAAAAAGGATCAGGATTTTTTGCCTGCCTATAAGGAAATCATTAAGATTTATTTGAATAAGGGGATGTACGATTCCTCCATGTCTTATGTATTGAATGGGATTCGTATCTCTCACCAAGACCCTTTGTTTTATGAAGCAGAAGGCCGCTTCTTTGAAAGAATGAAACTCTATGGAGCAGCCGAATCGGCGTATATGATCGCTCTGAAGTACAGCGATAAAAATCCTACCTACTACAGTTTACTGGGAAACCTGAAGTATAGAACCGCGGATTATGTAAAAGCCTTGTCCTGGTATAGCCTCTTGTATCAAAGTCGTCCGGAAGACTTGGAACTGCTAAAGCGTCTAGCGGAAGTCTCTATTAAGGGAAAAGAATGGTCCAAGGCGGTAAGCTACTATGGTAAACTTATGGCGAAAGATTCCTCCAATACCACCTACAGCAACCAGTATAAATTGGCCGTAAAATATGCCAACGCAGAGCCTGGCGAAGAAATTCACGAAGAAATTCCGGTGGTAATGTCGCCTGCACGACAAGAAGGTCAAATAAAGAGGAAAACCGATACCTTAAATAGACAAAATCAACGTTCTTTGAGCAAACCTAAAACAGATACTACTGCTCATGAATAAAAATAAAAGATACGGTGTATTAAAAGGAGGTGTGGCACTATTTTGCCTGCTCTTTGCAACACTAAATACCAACTGTCAGACGACAGAAAAGAAAGTACAGAAGGAAGAGAACTCAAGGAAAGTAGACGTTGTGACAGATAAACTAACGGAAGAAGTATATTTTGGAAACGGTTGTTTCTGGTGTACAGAAGCGGTGTTTCAAGAGATTAAAGGAGTGGTCAGCGTACAATCCGGTTATGCCGGCGGCGCTGTGAAGAACCCTACCTATAGAGCGGTGTGTACTGGAGAGACAGGTCATGCGGAAGTGCTGCGTGTGCTCTATGTACCTGCTGAAGTATCCTTTGAAGAATTGTTGGAAGTGTTCTTCTTTACACATGATCCCACAACCTTAAACCGTCAGGGAAACGATGTAGGTACTCAGTACCGTTCTGTTATTTTTTACACTCGACCGGAACAAAAAGAAAAGGCGGAAGCTTATATTGCAAAATTGAATAACGAAAAAGCATTTCCTAGGCCTGTCGTTACAGCTGTAGAAGCCTATTCCAATTATTATCCGGCGGAAGATTACCATCAAAACTATTACAAGCTCAACGGCCATGAACCTTATTGTCAGGTCATGATCAAACCGAAATTGGAAAAGTTGAGAAAGGATTTTAAGGATAAGCTAGCCAAATGATCAAGGAGTCGGCGGTTTCTTTCCATTCGGAACAACAGCTTTATCAGTTTAATGCTTTAAATTCATTCAAGACTGTTGCGCATGCGATTTCCA
>JAQZBV010000073.1 GCA_029237685.1 Cytophagaceae bacterium
CTTCCTTATATTTTAGATTGTCGCATCCTGGTGGTGAATAATATAGAAGATTCATCCATGGTAGATTTATGGGTCATTACAGAAGACCGGTTTTCGCTGGGAGGTGAATTGGTTGTTGGCGGTCCGGACGATGTATATGGAGAGCTTTACGAACAGAATATTGGTGGTACGGGGCATGAAATTGGATTTGGAGTCCAGTACATTGCGCAGAATGATCCTACTAATGATTACAGGGCCCGTTATTTTGCTCGAAATATTTTCGGATCATTTACTGATCTCGCCATTCGCTACAGGCATTTTTTTCAAGGCTCGTCAGCAACATTAGATTTCGGCAGAGGATTTGTCAATCAATTTACCAAGTATGCATTTGGGACTAGTGCCGGTTTCATCAATGAAAATTCAGAAGAGTTGCAAGCCGATTCTTCCTATACACCAGCTCAATATACCTACAATTATCAGGATGGGTGGTTTGGTCGTCAGTTTGTAGTGGGGGATAGAATGGAACGGAAGAACTTACTTTTCATAGGACGTATCCGGAGATTTGACGTGGCAGACCGACCATTCGTTTCCATTGACAGCAATTATAATTATCATAATTACAGGTTATTTATAGGCGGTGTTACCTTTAAAAGAATTAACTACTACAAAAACAATTTCATCAACAGATTCGGTGTTACGGAAGATATTCCTCACGGTTATTTTTTACAATATAATTTTGGCTACGAAGATGGAGAATTCAAAGGCCGATTCTACAATAGCGCAACGATAGGCGTTGGGTATCGATTGGATAGGTTAGGTTATGTTTCTTTTATCAATGATTTTGGAATGTATATGTGGTCAAATGACGTTGACCAAGGGGTGTACCGGGCAAGGCTAACTTTTTTAACGAATATCATTCGTGCAGGAAGACATAAGATCCGGAATTCATTTTATTATACTTACGTAGCAGGTATCAACAGAAGCAAAGGAGAATTTGTATCGATAGAAAATAAGATCCAAGGTTTGGCCGGAACAGGTTTACAAGCCTTACAAGCAACGGTGGCTCATTATGAAATCGTAGATTTTACTCCTTGGAACATCTATGGATTCCGCGCCGCATGGGCTGTAACAGCTGAAGCAGGCTGGCTGCAAGCGGGCCGAGATCCGCGTTCTACATCCGATTTTTACACGGCATTCGGTGTGGCGCTAAGGGTCAGAAATGAAAGCTTAGCCATCAGGTCCATCGAACTCTCCTTTAAATTTTATCCTACCGTTACCGATCAGAATAAAGACTACATCTTGGATCTGTCCACCAGTAGTCCTGGATCGGCTCAACTGGATTTACCGGTGGTTCCTGGTATCATTCCTTATCAATTGAGGTAAACCTATTTTTACTATATTTACTTATTAAAGATCAATCTCGCAGCTCATGAATATAAAGGATATAACAGATTTTCTACATACCGAAGAAGGCAAGCTGATAGTAGCCTTGTTGGTCGGTGCCATCATCGGAGCAGAACGTGAATACAGAAGTAAAGCAGCCGGTTTTAGAACGGTTATCCTCGTCACGGTAGGCTCTTGTCTATTTACCATATTGTCTATCGAACTTGGGAGTATGGGTGACAAATCCAGGATCGCCGCTAACATTGTAACAGGTATCGGTTTCTTGGGTGCCGGTGCCATCTACCGTGATAAGATCAGCATCAGAGGAATTACTACCGCCACTACGATATGGATCTCTGCGGCCATCGGTATGGCAGTGGGTTGCGGAGAGTTCAGTCTTACAATATGGGTAACAAGTATTGCCATGATTATCCTCTTGAGCTTTTCCGGTTTTCAACGATTTATCGATCGAGTGAATCAAGAGAAGGTGTACAAAATCACATTTGGAGACCAGCAAACAGATCAGATTGTATTGATTGAACAACTGTTTCATTCGTATCATCTGGAATGTTTTAGAGTGAAGCAGATCAAACACAAAGAAGAGATCGTAATCGTTTATACAGCGAATGGAAAGGAAAAAAACCATGATCTTTTTTTAAACGAACTTTACCAGCAAAATCAAATAAAGGCCTTCGAAGTATAAATCTTCAAAATAATCCTTCAAACTGTTATTAAGGAGCAGGGTTTTGTATAAATTGCGTTAATATATTTACCTATTACTTATGGATTTATCTGTAGTCATTCCCATTTACAACGAACAGGAAAATATTCAATTGCTGTATACTCGAGTAAAAGGTGTATTGGATAAAATGCTAGTGTCTTACGAACTCGTTTTTGTAAACGACGGAAGTAAAGATTCTTCGCTGTCCTTAATCGAGGGCTTGGCTGCAAAAGATTTGAATGTTAAGTACATCGATTTCAGCCGTAACTTTGGGCACCAGATTGCGGTTACCGCTGGCCTGGACCATGCGATAGGCGATCGGGTAGTGATCATAGATGCCGACCTTCAGGACCCTCCTGAATTGATCCCGGAGATGTACCTCAGAATGGACGATAACTTCCAGGTGGTGTATGCCAGACGAAGAAGCAGAAAAGGGGAAAGCTTTTTAAAGAAGGTTACAGCGAAGATGTTTTACAGAACCTTGTCAAGCATTACCGCTATTGATATTCCGTTGGATACCGGAGATTTTAGAATCATTGACCGTAAGGTAGTAGATGTACTGAAGAACATGCCGGAACAACAAAAATTTCTGCGTGGACAAATTTCATGGATAGGTTTTAATCAAACCTATATCGAATACGATCGTGAAGAAAGACATGGCGGACAAACCGGTTATACCTACAAGAAGATGTTCCGGTTTGCACTGGATGGCATCACCTCTTTTTCAAATCTTCCGTTGAAAGTGGCTTCATTGATGGGCTTTATCGTTTCGGGTATCGCCTTCGTGATTATGTTATATGCCTTATACATTCGTTTTTTTCACAACGATTACGTGCAAGGTTGGACTTCTATGATTTTAAGTGTCATGTTCATTGGAGGAATACAACTGATTTGTGTAGGAATTATTGGAGAATACATCAGTAGGATCAGTACAAATATCAGGCAAAGACCCTTGTACATCACGAACAAGACAAACATCACATCTCAGGATTAGTATCATCACTGGTTCCTGGATTGTAACAAATAATTCATGCTAAATGAAATTTAAATCTCTCGACTTAGTATTACCTTGTTATAACCCTATTCCAGGTTGGGAGGATACGATCATTCGTTCATATAGCATCATTGCGGATAAAATAGGGGACGCTAATATTTCTTTGTATTTAGTAAATGATGGTTCGGGTCAAGCTATTGGCAGTGGTCAATTGGAAAAACTAAAAGTAGCTATACCATCTTTTCATTACCTTTCTTATTCAGTCAATAGAGGAAAAGGGTATGCCCTTCGTTATGCTGTCAAAGAATCTAAAAAAGAAATTTGTATTTACACCGATATCGATTTCCCTTTTTCTGAAGACTCTCTTTTATCTGTTTATTTCTATTTGAATAATGATGAAGCCGACATTGTAGTAGGCAATCGGGATAAAGCATATTATCAAAAGGTCCCTGGTGTGCGCATTATCATTTCAAAAGTTTTGCGCTTTTTTATACGATTCTTTTTGGGAATGAAAATTAGCGATACACAATGCGGATTGAAAGGCTTTAATGAAAAGGGTAAGCTTTTGTTTTTGCGTACAACAATTGATCGCTATTTGTTTGATCTGGAATTTGTTCACTTGGCTTCTAATACAAAGAATATACGCATCGTACCGATGCTCGTTAAATTGAAGGATGGAGTAGTATTTTCACGAATGAATATGAAGGTATTAATGACGGAAGCTTCAGGATTTATCAAAATTTTACTGAAACATTATTTAGGAAGGTAATCTTCTGTGCTTTTAGTGAGGTATGAACGCTAAATAGTTAATGGTTGGGTATAAAAAAATATAGTGGTATTATAATAAAATTGTCTGATTTAACGCTAAGTAAAATGTCTGATACTAATAAAGAATTCTTTTTTAATGAGTTTTATTTTTTAATTGCTCTACTCGCTGTCACAGTTGCCACTTTATTCCCTTTCATTTTCACAGGGTTTGCTACAGGAGATGACATTCAATATTATGTTACGTATCACACCAGAGATATCTGGGATATGGGTTTTAGATATGCGCAGGGAAATGGCCGTTTTTATTTCGCGTTCATGATGCCTATTTTTTATGAGTGGCTGCCGTATGTTTTGGATAGTTATACGGCACCTAAATTTATTAATGTCATACTCATCGCTCTCAATTATTTTTTGTTTGCACTGATCATTAAAGAGGTATTAAATAATAAGTGGATTGGCTTTTTGTGTTACTTGATTGGCATGGTCCTTATTTCGATAAAAGGTGTAAATAATCCGATTGTAAGTTATCCTATTTATTTCTCTCTTTCATTTTCACTAATTCTATATTCACTTTATACTGCTATTAAATATCAACACACATTGTTGAGAAAGTATAAATGGTATTCAGTGATTTCTTTCGCATTAGGACTTCTATTCTATGAAAATTACTTGATTTATTTGCCCCTGATAGTGGGATTCATAGCTTATCCTCAATTGGCCAATAAAGAAGATGGTTGGTTTCTGCGTTTTAAAAAATCATTTGTTACGGTACTCCCTTTCTCTATCGTAGTCGTGTTATACATGGCCGCTTATATTTCCTGGAGATTGATTTACAATGAGTACAGTTACGGCGGAGCAATGTTATCCAAAGAGAATACTTTGCTCGATTTTCTAAATACCATTACTTCTTTATCCAAAGGGGCCTATCCTTTGTTTTTTTATTTTTCCGGACATTCTATTTTTCAAGAAAACAGTTATCTACTAGGGAATCACGTGCATGGCTTACCAAATGTTTTTATAAACATGAAATTGGAATGGTTTTTTAAAGCGGTAATTGTTGGCTTGTTGTTTTACTATATCATAGAAAAAATGCACGCCGTGAATAAGCGTAAATTGCTTTATACAAGTATAGTGGGAGTAGTATTCATCTACACACCGCAATTATTGTTGGCATCCACTGAAAAATACATGTCGCTAGTCAAATGTTGCGGACTCACCAATTACCTTACCACCTATTTCTCTTTTTTTCCTGTTGCGATGTTGCTGGGCTTTGTTTTACTTCTACCTCTTTTTAGTATTACCTCACAAAACTTATTGACCTATTATAAAATATTCATTACAGTGCTTATAGGAATGGCTTCAATTGTGAATGATTATACTAACGATCATGCAGTAAGAGATTTGAGAAACACTTTATATACATTTGAAGCAATGGACGAGTTTGTAAAGACCAAAGAGTTTAAAACGATACCAGACACTTGCTTCATCTATGCTCCACAGTTGTATAAGAGCAACTCTGAAATTAGTTATATGTTTGCTCAATATTATGATTGGTCAGATTATTTTGGGATTAAATCGGGGAAGAAAATAGTAGTGCCGTCTGCGCCTGAAGAATTCAATCCAAATGGAACCGATATTAAAAATTTCTATTATCTGAATTATGGACACAATAGAAAAACGGTTGACCAGTTTTTCGCTTTGGCTAAACTCAATGAATATCCCGCCCATGCTGTTGATTTACCTGTTTTATCTGACAGTGTAACCGTGTTTTATTATTCTACTTACAAAACATTTTCCATAGTGTTGCAGACTAAAGATATCCCATCGGATTCAGTGATTATTGTAAATGGTAAATCTTATCCGATGAAGAATGATTACATCGAATTGGTACTCCGTTATAAGAATAATAAGGACTTATTTAAACCCATCACCATCAAGGCCAAGAATATTGATGTAAAGAGCCTGACTGTAATGCATAATAGTAACTCACTGGGCACAGCGGTTGAATTGGAGTATTAGATCACTAGCTTGGCTTACCATGCTTGTGGAATGAGTATAATGAAGAATAGCAGGGGGATTTAAAACAGAAAAGACTATTCAATAAATGACCGTTGGACAGGGAAGTAAAATAGCTTCTAGTGGTTGAGGTAAAGAGAAACATCGATCAAAAAAAAGTCCCGCTAGCTTAGCGGGACTTTTTTTTGATCGATGTTCTTTTCTAGAATATTAAAACGGAGTGCTATCTGGTTTATAGCTAAGCTTAATAATACGCACCCAGCTTAGGAATTTAATGACCGGCCACGTAGGATCAAACTCATACCATTTAGAGGCAAAATTTGCTCTGGCTGCATACTTATGATGATTGTTTTGAAACAATTCTCCTCCAAGCAAGATGTCCATTACCAAGGTGTTTTTAGATTTGTCTTTATTATCCCAGTTCGCATAACCTAATTTGTGTCCAAACCAGTTCACAATAGCACCGTGTACAGGACCCATCAAGAAGTGTATGGGTAACAACAAGTATAAGTACCAAGCATTAGGAGGAACAAAAGCAATGTAGAACAATACATAGGCTGTACCCCAAATTACACGAGAATACCAATGATCACCTAAGTTATCAATCAGTTTCCATTCCGGAAGATTCTTCAAGAATTTCTCTTCAATTGTAGTATTTGTTTTTTTCGCAATACCAGAATAGATGTCTTTGGTCTTCCACATCATTTGGAATGCATTGTTAGAGTAATGCGGAGAGTGCGGATCTTTTTCGGTATCGCTGTACATATGGTGCATGCGGTGAAGCACGGCATAAGCACGAGGTTGCAAGTAAGAAGAACCTTGTGTGATATACAGGAAAGCGTAAAAGAACTTTTCCCAGAACTTGTTCATCTTAAACATTCCGTGCGCCGAATAACGGTGCAAAAAGAACGTCTGACTAAACAGCGATAAATACCAATGAAGTACGAAGAATACTAAGATTATAGTCACAGTAGTAGGTTTATTTAGTGGTATAAATATAACATTTAAATGGCAGAGATAGTTTATTGTGTGCCATTTTTTTAATTCGTGGTGAATGCAAAAGAGAGAATATTCGACCCCATTTGCAGGGCTTTTAATCTCACTTCATCAGAGTCGTTATAGATCTGTTTATCCTCCCAACCATTGCCTAAATCGCACTCGTAGGTATAAAAACAAACCAGTTTTCCCTGATAGATGATGCCATATCCGCGAGGTGCCTTTCCATCGTGCTCGTGGATCTTTGGAAGGCCATTATTGAACTGGTAGCGTTGATGATAAATGGGGTGGGTGAAAGGTATTTCCACCAATTCTAATTCGGGGAATACTTTCTTCAATTCTAATCTGACAAATTTATCCATCCCATAGTTGTCATCAATGTGAAGGAATCCGCCACTGGTAAGGTATTGCCTCAAATTTTGTGCCTCTGCATCTGAAAACACCACGTTTCCATGTCCCGTCATGTGTACAAAAGGATATTGAAACAATTCTTTACTCCCCACTTCTACAATTTCTTCTTCTTCAGCAATATTGAAGCGCTGGCTTTTATTGCAAAAACTAATCAGATTGGGTAATGATGTTTTATTGGCGTACCAATCACCACCTCCGTTATATTTCAATTTAGCAATGCGATAAGCCGGCGGTTGTGCCTGCAGCGCATCCGTGCAAAAAAGGCAAAGTAAGCTTAGGGTGAGTACGTAATATTTCATAGCGTAAATATGTTCATCAAATGACAGGCCGCAAGGGCAGCGGTTTCTGTTCGTAAACGTTGGTCTCCTAAGGCAATAGGATGTACCTCTTTTTGCAAGGCCAATATAACTTCTTCTTCTGAAAAACCACCTTCCGGACCTATTAAGATACAGTTGTTTTTTAGCTTATCTGTTTTTTTTGTCCATTGTTCCACCGGTAAAGAGTCATGTTGACAAGCGATAAACTGTATGCTTGCAGTGGATTGTTTAATGTATTCCACAAAAGGAATCATGGGGAATAAAGTCGGCAGGTACGTGCGCTGAGATTGCTTCATAGCACTTGCCGCTATGGCTTCTAATTTGGTGAGGTTAATTTCTTTGCGTTCTGAGTAACGACTTTTTAAAAAAGTAATGCTTTCGATTCCTAATTCGGTGCATTTCTCCACCATCCATTCCATGCGATCGATGGATTTGGTAGGAGAGACTGCTAAATGAAAGCCTTTGGCCGGATTAGCGACCAAAGGCTTTTGTTCATTGATAAGTATGTGACAGCTTTTTTTAGTTATTTCCTGAATAGCTCCATGAAATAAATTTCCCGCACCGTCTGTTATGGCTACAACATCATTGCGTTGAAGACGCAGGACGTTGATCGCGTGATGACTTTCTTTTTCATCCAATACAGGATTGTTTTGTGAAAAACCCTTGGAATAAAAGAGGTGCATTGTTGCTGTTTTTACTGTTGTACTTCCAGACTTACACTTTTACCTTTGATGGTATTGTTTCTCATTCCGTCCAATACACGATCGATATCAGATTTAGGAATGTCAACATAAGAGTGTTTGTCAAAGATGTCGATATGACCGATATCACTTCCTTTGATACCTGTTTCACCAGCCAAAGCACCAACGATGTCTCTCGGTTTTACATAGTCACGGTGACCAAGGTTGATCAATACGCGAGCCATGTTAGCATCCGGTTGTCTGGATTCAGAACGTTCTGGACGAGGTGCTCTTTCAGCACGTTCTCCTCCGTCTCTTTCTCTTCTTTCATAACCGCCGCTGCTTCTTTCTCTTCTTTCGCTGCTGCCTGGTCTGCTTTCAAAACGACTTCCGCTGCTGCGTTCAGAACTTCTACGGTCACCGAAACGGTCTCCGCTTCCTCTGCTGTCACGATCAGAACTTCTGCGATCACCGAAACGATCTCCGCTTCCTCTGCTGTCGCGATCTGCGTATTCTTTACGAGGTTTTCTTTCAGGTTCTACAGTAGAGATGTCTTTCAATACCATTTGCAATAAACCAGCTGTCAATGTTCTTGCATCAATACCTTTTTCAGTGTATTCATCCAACAATACTTCGAATGGTTTTAAAGCATCAGTTGCAGCCAACGCGTTGATTTTATCTACCAACTTCGTTTTCTTGAAATCTACCAATTGTTTTTTAGAAGGGGCATCGCCACGCTTCAAAGGAGATTTAGTAAAACGTTCCAATTCTTTCAATCTGTAACGCTCTCCTGGCAAGAAGAAGGTAAAGCTTTTACCCAATTTACCTGCTCTACCTGTTCTACCGATACGGTGAACGTAGTTTTCAAGATCCTGAGGCAAGTCGTAGTTGAATACGCCGTCTACATCGTTCACATCGATACCACGAGCCGCCACGTCTGTAGCAACCAACATGTTGATATGACCGTTACGGAACTTCGTCATGACTTCGTTACGTGCGCTTTGTTTCAAGTCACCGTGTAAAGCTTCTGCTTTGTAACCGTAAGCTCTTAGTTCTTCAGAGATTTCATCGGCTTTCTTCTTTGTGTTGGTGAACACAAGACACAATTTCAATTCATTCAAATCGTACAATTGAGTCATGGCTTCCAATTTATTGGAAGAAGAAATATCATAATACCATTGTTCGATGGTATCTACAGTTACTTCTTTTTTAGTGATCTTCACATGCACCGGATCTGTTAAGAAACGTTTGGTGATGTTTAGGATAGGAGCAGACATTGTTGCAGAGAACAAGATGGTCTGTCTTTCTTTAGGCGCTTGAGTCAACACATGTTCGATGTCTTCTCTGAAACCCATGTTCAACATTTCATCGGCTTCATCCAAAATAAACATTTTGATGCCGTCCAATTGCAATGTTTTTCTTTCCAAGTGATCGATCACACGACCTGGAGTACCCACCACAATGTGGACGCCTCTTTTCAGGTCTTTGATTTGATTCATGATAGATTCACCACCGTAAACAGCAGCAATCGACAATCCTCTTTTTCCGTGAGATAGTTTTTTTAATTCGTTGCAAACTTGTAGGGCAAGTTCACGTGTTGGACACAAGATCAAGGCTTGTGTACTTCTGTCTGTCACGTCGATTTTTTCCAACGCAGGAAGACCAAACGCAGCTGTTTTACCAGTTCCTGTTTGAGCTTGACCAATGATGTCACGTCCGTTTAAGATTTCGGGGATCGCCTGTACTTGTATAGGCGAAGGAATAGTGTAGCCAGCTTTTTCAATAGCTTGCAGGGTGATTTCGGAAAGACCTAGTCCTTCGAAACCGTTTGTCGAGATAATCTCTTCCATAATATGTTCACACCGGATATTAAATGACCCGGCGCTGAACTAGAAGCAAAATGATCAGCTCAACCTATTAATTGAATTAAAACGATGGCCGGGTAAGGCTAATTCCGCTTTTCTTTGTGCAAATGTATGAATAATTTCTAAAAAACCCTATACTTATGAAAATATAATTTAAATAAGACAAATGGCTGAAGAAGTGAGATCTGATAAAATGCCTTCTGGTGTTCCTTATATTATTAGTAATGAGATAGCTGAGAGATTTAGTTATTACGGCATGAGAGCCATATTAACGGTTTTTATGACAGAATACCTTATGGACAATATGGGTAATAAAGCTCCAATGGGAGACGCTGAGAGCAAAGTATGGTATCATACCTTCTCTATGGGGGTTTATTTTTTTCCGATTATTGGCGCCTTTATCGCCGATGTATTTTGGGGAAAGTATAAAACCATCCTGACGCTGTCTCTGGTTTATTGTTTGGGACATTTGGCCTTGTCTCTGGACGATACCCGCACCGGCTTAGCTATAGGGCTTACTTTGATCGCCATTGGTTCAGGAGGGATAAAGCCTTGTGTAGCGGCTAACCTTGGAGATCAGTTTTCTGCGAAGAACAGTCACTTAATAGAGAAAGTCTTCAACTATTTTTACATGTCGGTGAATATCGGTGCCTTGATTTCTACGGTGCTTATTCCTGTGATTCTTGATCATTTCGGTGCATCGGTGGCCTTTGGAATACCAGGTATACTGATGTTGATTGCTACCATTATTTTCTGGATAGGAAGAAATAGTTATAAAAAACTTCCTCCTGTAGGTTGGGCAACCTATAAAGCAGAAGTATTTACCAAAGAAGGAATGAAAGCATTGGCGGGCCTTTTGTCGATCTTGGCTTGCTGCGTGTTTTTCTGGTCGCTCTACGAACAAAATGCTTCCGCATGGGTATTGCAAGCTAAAAGTCCATTCATGGATAAGCAGGTAGATTTGTCTTTCGGCATAGAAACCTTGTCTTTCCTGAAGTTCGAGTTGCTTCCTGATCAGGTGCAAGCAGCCAATCCTTTGTTTGTTATTATCCTTGTTCCTTTGTTCACATTGTACGTTTATCCTGCAATCAGCAAAGTTTTCCCTTTGACCGCGTTGCGTAAAATGTCTATCGGGATGTTTATTGTAGTGGTTTGTTTCTTAGTCGTAGCTTGGATCGAATGGCGCCTGAACCATGAAATCGTAACAAGTATCTGGTGGCAGATCTTTGCCTTTTTCATCTTGATTGTATCGGAGGTAATGGTGTATGGTACTAGTTTAGAGTTCTCTTATACACAAGCACCGAATGCCATGAAGTCATTAGTCATGGGACTTTTCTTGTTGTCGATCTCATTAGGTAATGCTGTTACGGCTTTGATCAATGCTTTGATCGCTGATGAGAATGGAAAAAGTATTTTTACAGGTGTAGAATATTATCTTGCCTTTGCGGCAATGATGTTTGTCGTTGCGATCGTGTTCATCTTTGTAGCGAAGGCTTATAAAGAAAAACGGTATATACAGGCATAAATACTTTCGATTTTGTAATAAAGAAACTCATTCTCTCTTCGAAGGGAATGAGTTTCTTTATTGTTGTAAGGATTGAGTATAAGAGAGGGAATAGCAAGTAGTGATTTTAGATTTGGACGTTACCGCCAATCCACCTGCACTGCTTAAGCAACGCTAGCTGTGGCGGTCGGGCTCTCGCTCCAAGTCCGTCTTCCCGCAAAAGCCTTACTCACTTCGGGCTTTCCACTCGATCCCTAACGCAAGAAAACAACTCTCCTTCAGTTTTAATCAGACCTTATAAAGTTTACCGCTGTCGACTTACTAAATTAAATCAACTATGCGATTAATGCTTGTTAAAACTTGTTTTAGTAAAAAATAAAGATTTTATGTAATATTTTCTTTGCTGTCTGTAGTTAGATGAAACGGGGAAATCCGAATCAGTTTTTACAATAACCAGCCAGCTATGAAAAAATTACTCCTGTGGTTTATTCCGCTACTATGCTTTCCTTTTTTACTTTCCGCTCAAACGGGTGATTTCACCATTTCTATCAACAACCAATCTTTTACTCCTGCTTCCACTTCGAAAGAGGCGATGGTGAAACAAAGAAAGGTGGCCATAGATCCTGCTTTGGAAGGGGCGTATCAGTATTACCTCGTGCAATTCTATGAATTGCCGGATGCGGCTTATAAGGCGCAATTGAAATCCGCGGGAGTAGAGTTGTTGTATTATATTCCCAATAACGCTTACATCACCAGTGTGCCTGCGCAATCTTCGCTTTCCGTATTGAACACGGACAAGGTAAGAGCAATTGTTCCCTACACGGATCAGTTCAAAATTTCTCCTGAGTTAAAGAGTCTGCTGGAAGGGAAAGCGCTTGAAAGCGAAGTGCAAGTAAAAGTAACTTGCTTTAACCTGGCCCGCAGCAGAGATTATAAAACCTTATTGGCAAAACAATTTAACGCAGAGGCGCTGTCCTACACGGAAGAAGCTTTTCTTGTGAATTGCACCATCAAAGACTTGAGTAAATTATCCGCGCTTACTTTTGTAGAGTACATTGATGTGTACCATGAAGTTGTATTAGAAGGCGATTGGGAGGGATGGCAGATCAATTCTTCGGCCAGAGAAAATTACATCAACTCCGGATTAACTACTCCTCTGATCAACGGCAGCGGTGTGACCTTGTGGAACAGAGAAGGTGGTACGATCGAGCCGATCAATATTGACGTGCAGGGTAGAGTGTTTTTAAGTCCAAACAGTGGTCTTTCCGGTCACAAAAACAATACGACAGAATGCATGGGCAATGCAGGAAACAAAAATCCATTGGAGAAAATGTTTGCCTGGGGATGCGATGTTTTATTAGATGATGCATCAGGTAACCGTAACAGTTTTTATTCTACACGCGGCATGCGTTACGCCAACTCTTCCTGGGGATCAGGCTGGGCAGGGTCATACAACGGTGAGGCGCGTGACGAAGATAATTTTACCTATACGAATCCATTGTATGCACGTGTATTCTCAGCAGGAAACTCCGGTGGTGACGCCGGACAATATGCACCTTATACAGGTGTGACCGGTGGTTATGCCAACATTACGGGTGCGATGAAAACCGGGAAGAACATGTTTACGGTTGGTGCGGTAGACCGCAACGACAACCTGCTGGGATTTTCTTCTCGTGGCCCGATCTATGACGGTAGAGTAAAACCAGAATTGGTGATACACGGCGAAGGGGGAACTTCTTATGCTGCTCCAAGAATGGCCGGTGTGCTGGCACTTCTAAACCAGGCCTACAAACTCAATAACGGTGTGGAGCCTCCGTCTCAATTGTTAAAGGCGGTATTGATCAACACTGCTGACGATGTGGCTGCGCCGGGCTTGGATTATCAAACCGGATATGGTAAAGCCAATGTGAGAAGAGCTTATAATACCATCAAAGATAAACGCATCCTTACTGGAAGTGTAGCCAATGGTGCAACGAATACCCATACGATCAATGTTCCTGCAAACACTTACCAAGTAAGGGTT
This sequence comes from Cytophagaceae bacterium, assembly GCA_029237685.1. Lineage (GTDB taxonomy): Bacteria > Bacteroidota > Bacteroidia > Cytophagales > Cytophagaceae > JACMQM01. Next base: position 13,658 of record JAQZBV010000073.1, read on the forward strand.
TCTATCGTGTGGGCAGATTATGCTGCTGCTGTGAACGCGAGCAAATCTCTGGTGAACAACCTGAACATGACAGTGACTACGAATAACGGTTCGGTTGTCAATCCTTGGGTATTGAATCCTGCAGCGGCTCAAATCACTGCTCAGGCGACGCGTGGTGTAGACAACCTGAACAATATGGAACAGGTAACCATCGATGCGCCGGCTGCCGGCTCTTATACGATCAGGGTAAACGGAGCTACTGTCCCCTTCGGTCCGCAAACTTATTTTGTAACGTATGAATTTGTACAGAATGAAATTTTCCTTGCCTATCCAATGGGCGGAGAGTCTTTTGTTCCGGGAGAAAGACAATATGTACGGTGGGATTATTATGGTACAGATACGGCACCATTCATCTTAGAGTACTCCACCAACAGCGGTACCTCATGGACTACCATTTCCAATAGCATCGCAAGCAACAGACGTTATTACGAATGGTCCTTACCCAACATCACACAAACCATTCAAGTAAGAGTGCGCAAAGGTACATTATCCGATGCTACAGATAGCCCGGTGAGTTTGATCCGTATCCCTGTTCCTGAAGTAGCCAAAGCCTGCAGCACGTCGGTGACTTTGCAATGGCCGGCTGTAACAGGTGCGACGGGTTATGATATATATAGACTCGGCACGAAGTACATGGAATTAGTGGGCTCTTCTGCGACAACAGAATATACGGTGGCAGGCACAAACTCTTCAAGTACGTATTACTTTGCCGTAAGCGCGAAAGGTGCAAATGGTTTGATCGGTAGAAGATCCAATGCTTTGTTGAAAGAAGCAGGGGAATTCAATTGCGGTCCGGGTACACCGGTGATCACAAAGGTCGCCACCGTGTATCAGGATTGCAGCGAAACATCGGGATATAAAGTAGGTTTGGAAGAGGGGAGTTATACCACCGCGAAATTATCCGCCAGAGGAGTAAACAACAACGATGTTTCTTCCCTGAAAATAAATGCAGGGTATGAAATCGTCGTGTATGACGATGATAATTTCCAAGGTACCTCTTACACCTTCCGATCCAATGTGACGTGCTTAACGTCCAGCAGTTTCAACGACCGGACTGGGTCATTGATTGTCCGTTCGATTGTGCCGAATCAATTGCCGACCGTGAGCATCACGTCACCTAGCAACAATGCTACATTCAATGCGCCTGCTAACCTAACCATTACAGCGAATGCAGCAGATCCGGATGGTACAGTCGCCAACGTAGCCTTCTTCAACGGTGCCGCGTATTTAGGTGCCGACTTTACTGCACCTTACAGTTTTGACTGGAACGGTGTGGCGGCAGGAACTTATAACATCACGGCGAGAGTAACCGACAACAAAGGAGTGGTGGTTACGTCCTCTGTGGTTAAGATTACGGTGAATCAAGTAACCGCAATAGTCAGAGCAACGATCTATCAGGATTGCAGTGAAACTACCGGATACAAAATTGGGTTGGAAGAGGGAAGTTATACCACCGCGCAATTGGCAGCTAAAGGTATATTGAACAATGATGCTTCTTCATTGAAAATAACCAGCGGTTACGAAGTGGTATTGTACGATGAAGATAATTTCCAAGGTACATGGATGGTCTATCGTTCAGACGTAGGGTGTCTAACAACAACTAGCTTCAACGACAGGGCTTCTTCTTTAAGAGTCCGTCCGATTACGGTCAATGTTTTACCGACTGTCAGCATCACTTCTCCTGCCAACAATTCGGTGCATGTAGCGCCGGCGAATTTAGCGATTCAAGCCAACGCAGCAGACGCAGATGGCTTGGTATTGAAAGTGGATTTCTACAATGGTTCTGTATTATTAGGCAGTGACAACAGTACTCCTTATACGTATGCCTGGAATAATTTAGCAGTAGGTACTTATGCGATTACGGCCAGAGTGACCGACAATAGTGGAGTAGTGGTGACTTCTTCCGTAGTGAATGTCACCGTAAATGATGTTCCTGTGATGAGAGGCACTGTTTACCAGCATTGCGGCGGAAGTGCCGGATATGTGGTTGAGCTGGAACAAGGCGATTATACAACGGCGCAATTGGCGGCCAAAGGAATTCTCAACAATGACATTTCCTCTTTGACCGTTACCAGCGGTTATGAAATCGTACTTTACGATCAGGACAATTTCCAAGGCACCTGGCAGGTATACAGAGCAGATGCGGCTTGTCTTACCTCTACCGGTTTTAACGACTTGACTTCCTCTTTGAAAATCCGCCCTGTAACGGTGAATGTATTGCCCACCGTCAGCATCAGTTCACCGGCAAACAATGCCATCTTTACTACACCTGCCAACCTTTCATTGACTGCATCAGCAGCAGATGCGGATGGCTTGGTATTGAAAGTCGATTTCTACAACGGCACCACCTTGTTAGGATCAGATAACAGTGCACCCTACACCTATGCTTGGAACAACGTGGCGGTAGGCAGTTATAGCATTACAGCAAGAGTGACGGACAACAGCTATGTGACCGTAACATCTTCTGCCGTGACAGTCGTTGTCAATACACCGGTAGTTGTTAATCAGCCGCCTTCCATTACATTGACGGCACCGGCAAATAACCAAACGTACAATGCACCGGCTTCAGTGACCATCACTGCTGCAGCAAGCGATGCGGACGGTACTGTCAGCAAAGTGGAATTTTACAGCGGAAGTTTATTGCTGGGTTCAGATGCTACGGCACCTTATTCTTTCACGTGGACAAATGTGGCCGCAGGAAACTACAGCATCAGTGCGAAGGTCACAGACAATAACAATACAAGCGTTACTTCTGCTGTAGCTGCCATAGTAGTCAACAGTGTTGCGGTCAATGGTTGTTCGAACATTGCCTCGTATGTAGAAAACGGAAATTATGTGGAAGGCAGCAAAGTGAAGAATGCCAACAACCAATACATGTGCAAACCATGGCCTTATTCAGGATGGTGCAACGGTGCCGCATGGGCCTATGCTCCCGGTACAGGGGCTTACTGGTCCGATGCCTGGACATTGGTAGGTTCTTGTACTGCTGCACGTGCGTCAAACCAATCTGCTACCAACGATGCCTTGCTGACAAATGCTCCTAACCCTTTTGTGAACAGTACAACGATCGAAGTAACCATTGAAGAAGCAGGAGAGTTGTCTGTTGAAGTGTTCAATAAATCAGGCCAATTGGTAAAGACAATTTCCGGAGGTTTTTTCAATGCCGGTACCCATCGCTTTGAATTTGATGCGGCAGGATTACCTTCTGATCTGTACATCGTGAAATGTAATACGATGAATAATAGTATCACCAGAAAAATGGTGAAAGCGGAATAAGCGCTAAGAGTATAGAGAGAAAAGGAAAAGCCGGTTGATCCGGCTTTTTTTATTTATTCTTTTTGGTGTCAGGTCTTCAGACCTGACACTGCTTGACAATACTAAACGGTTTGCGTTAACGCTATCTGTCTGCCCCTAAATCCCCTAAAGGGGACTTTAATATACTAATGATTTTCTTTGCTATAGAGATGTTGTCCCTCTGGTACAAGCTCTATAAATCAGCATGTTTTACTTCTTATTGGCGTCTCATCAACAAGTGGATGGTATGAAAAAGTGTTAAACAAGCACATTGTACTGATCACTATCTTCAATAACTAACTTTCGGAGTAAACGGTCTTACGTCTATATACGGCATACCGCCTGCAATCGCAGCATCTATACCCGGTTGACCGTCTTCAAAGACGAGGCAAAATTCCGGGGCGATGTTTAAAAACTCAGCGCCTTTTAAAAAAGTTTCAGGATGCGGTTTGG
>JAQZBV010000074.1 GCA_029237685.1 Cytophagaceae bacterium
TTATTTTTATCGCCATGCGCCAGACGAGATCCAAGTTTTATGCGCAAACAGGAATTAATTTTGCTCAAACGTTTTATGTAGGAGTGATTACTTCTTTGGTAACAGGTTTGATTGCCGGCACATTTGCTTTTATATACATTCAATTTATTGAACCGGATTTCACCGAACACATTATTGCTGAAACCAGTCAAGCGATGCAGCAAAACAAAGTAGCCGCAAAAGACATTCAGAAAAATATAGCGGAAATGAAACAGATCTACACGGCCAAAGTTCAATTCATGTCTTTGCTGATCATGACCTTTGTCATTGGAATCATCTCCTCAGCTATTTTATCCGTTTTTGTTAGAAACAGAGATACGTTTAGTAGTAATTAGTTGTTAGTTGTTAGTTGTTAGTTGTTAGTTATAATCACACTTCTATTTTTATAAACTAACAACTATCTACTATGAACCATTTATTGTAAATCCGGTGTTTCATGCAGGTACACCGGATTTATTTTTTTAATACCCTGTAAAAAAGACGGTTAAAAACCAATACCTCATCTTCAGACTACAAATTCACTACAGAATCTCTGTGTTAATTTACATACGCTCCTGGTAGCTAAACTTTAGTTCTGTTGTGTATGGAAACGAAAAAAAATGCTTTCGATGAACAAGCAGTCATCAAAGACCTGAAAAAGTATCTACCGGCTCAGGCTCCTTTGAAAGATTTCATCTTCCAAAATAACCTGGAGGCGTTTCAGCGTTTCAAATTTCATGAAGGTCTAAACAATGCTTCTGAAATTTTAGGATACAAAGTATACTTATCCCTGCATGAGTTTAGAGCCCTATACGAATCGGAACGCATTCGTAAAGATGTCTTGGAGCGTATCCTGATACAAAAAAAGGGAGCTGCACAGCTTGATCATTGGAAAGAAAAACTCATCGAACAACAATACCACCACACACACAGCCCACGTGTGGGGCTGCTTCGCTCCAACTGGAAAAAGGAATATAAAATTGACCTCAACTCACTGGTGCATACCAACCTTTTTCGAATACTGAACAGCTACATCGATCAAGGCATTTCCATCTGGAACTTTCCGGTATGGGAACATGGCTTCCTGAGATCGATCAAAGATATACAGTCTCACAGCTTCACCAGTTTCTTCAGCACCAAAAGAGCAAAGGCTTTTTTGATGGAGGAAAAATGGGACTTGAGCGACTTGCTAAAAATCGTAGTCGGTGATGAGTCTTTATTTGAGCAGTATCTTTTTGATCAGCAGTTTGCTCATCAGGGCTGGTCAGGTATGGTTTCTGTGATTGAAGACAAACCGCATACACTCATCGATCAAAAAAAGATCACGCTGAAAGAATTGATCATTTTTGAATTGCTGTTAGAAATAGATGCGTTAGACAAGCACTTTGGAGAAGGTAAATGGCAGCCTTTGAGTAAAAAACTAAGAACAAGACCAGCTCGTTTATTTGAAGACGTTCCTCATACCGAATACCATGAAGTGCTTTCGCTGTGGCAGGAAGCCTTTGAATGGACTTATTTTGATGAAGTATTAGCGGGTCTTCAAATCAACAAACCGGTACAAAAAGAAAAAGCCGACAAATCTTTTCAAGCCATGTTTTGTATCGACGACAGAGAATGTTCGGTACGCCGTTACCTGGAGCAAGTAGATCCTGCGTGTGATACCTACGGTACTCCGGGATTCTTTAATGTAGAATTTTATTTCCAGCCGCTGCAAGGTAAATACTATACCAAACTTTGTCCCGCACCAGTTACGCCTAAATACCTGATCAAAGAAGTAGGCTCTAATTCCAAACAGAAACACGATGTACACTTTGAAAAACAAACACACTCTTTGTTGGGAGGGCTGCTCATTTCTCAAACATTAGGTTTTTGGTCTGCCATTAAACTCATCACGACAATCTTTCGTCCGACCATGAGTACCTCAGCTGCTTCTTCATTCAAACACATGAATAAAGCGGCCAAACTGACGATTCAAAATTTCAACCCGGAAGAGAGAGAAAACGGTTGGCAAATCGGATTCACGGTAGAAGAGATGGCTACACGTGTGGAGGGTCTTTTAAGAAACGTAGGTTTATTGAAACACTTCGCTCCTATCGTGTACATGGTAGGACATGGTGCGAGCAGTGTCAATAACCCCTACTATACCACCATGGATTGCGGCGCTTGTTCTTGTCGCCCGGGTTCAGTCAATGCAAGAGCGTTTTGTTTCATGGCCAACCATAAAGAAGTAAGAGCCATACTGGCCAACAAGGGAATTGTCATCCCAGATGAAACACGCTTTATTGGGGGACTTCATGATACAACAAGAGACGATGTCATCTTCTTTGACGAAGACACTCTTTCCATAGCGCATGTGGCTTATCATGCTAAAAACGTTCGTGTATTTGAACAAGCGATGGCATTGAATGCCAAAGAAAGATCGAGACGTTTTGTTTCTATCAACTCTAAACTAAGTCCTGAAAAAATTCACAAAAAAGTTCAGATCCGTTCTGTGTCTCTGTTCGAACCTCGTCCTGAACTGGATCACGCGACCAATGCCCTTACCGTGGTAGGAAGAAGAGCGACTACGAAAGGATTGTTTCTTGACAGAAGAGCATTCCTGAATTCGTTTGACTACAGCACAGACTTGGAAGGCAAGTATTTATTGGGCATCATGGGACCTATTGCTCCAGTGTGTGGAGGCATAAGTTTGAATTATTATTTCGCCAGAGTGGACAATCAAAAATTAGGATCCGGAACCAAGCTACCGCACAATGTCATGGGACTTGTAGGAGTAGCCAATGGTATTGAAGGAGACTTAAGGCCTGGCTTGCCGAGTCAAATGATCGAATCGCACGATCCGATCAGACACCTGGTGGTCGTAGAACATTTCCCGGAAGTCGTATTGGAAATTGTGAAGAAGTTATCGACTTATGAATGGTACTTGAATGGATGGATGCATCTGGTAGCCTTAAATCCGGAGACCAAAGAAATCTCTGTGTTTAAAGACGGAGCTTTTGAAATTTACAAGCCTCTCACACAAACCATTCAGGTATTAGATGATGTGAATTATCTTATAGAAAATACAGACAGTCAGGCCAACACTCCGGTATACTTTCTTTCCAAGAACTAACCTATGAAATTACTACTGAACCTTTTCATCTTTATTCCTTTCTTTGGATTCATCATAAGTTTGTTTCTTCCAAAGAAAAATGAAGGCCTGATTTCTACAGCAACTGTTCTTACCGTAGGTTTACACCTGGCAAGCTTTCTGGCTTACGTGGGCTATTGGCTATCCATCGGAGCGCCTACCTTGAACATCAAAGACATGGTATTGTTTGGTGAAAGTGATTATGAATTTTTTATCGACTTCACCTTCGATAAAATCGGTGCGGTCTATTTAGTGGTAGGAGCTTTCCTGACTTTTCTTGTGACCTTATACAGCCGATCGTACTTTCATAGAGAAGATGGATACAAGCGATTCTTCAATACGATCTTATTCTTCTACCTCGGCTATAATATTATCATCCTGGCGGGCAACCTCGAAACACTATTTATCGGTTGGGAGATCTTAGGTATTTCTTCCTTCTTGTTGATTGCGTTTTATCGCAACAGGTATTTACCCGTAAAGAATGCCGTAAAGATTTTCTCTATCTATAGAATAGGTGATGTGGGAATTTTACTGGCCATGTGGATGAGTCATCACTTATGGCATGAGAACATCACGTTTGTAAAATTAAGTAATTACGAATTAGTGCATGACCATTTACAGACACACAGCATCATTGGCATTACCATTTCCCTCATGATACTCATTGCTGCTGCTGCAAAGTCAGCTCAATTGCCTTTCTCATCCTGGCTACCGAGAGCCATGGAAGGGCCTACGCCTTCCAGCGCCATTTTCTATGGTTCGCTTTCTGTACACTTGGGAATTTTCTTGTTGTTAAGAACACAACCTTTATGGGAACATCAATTGTCTGTACGAATACTCATTGGAGTATTAGGCTTGTCAACCAGTATCATCGCTTCCGGTATAGCCAGGGTGCAATCCTCTGTTAAAAGTCAGATCGCTTACTCCTCTATCTCTCAAATCGGATTGATGTTTATTGAATTGGCCTTTGGATTGGAAGATTGGGCTCTCATACATTTTGCAGGGAATGCGTTCTTACGCACTTATCAATTGTTGGTTTCTCCTTCCGTTGTCTCTTACCTGATCCGTGAGCAGTTTTACAATTTCGTTCCGCGCCCGCTTACCTTAGAAGATTCATTCCCAAAGAAAATTGAATACTCCTTTTACATTTTGAGTTTGAAAGAATGGAACCTGGATTCCATCATGTACCGTTACTTCTGGAACCCGCTCAAATGGGCCGGCAGAAAACTAGAGTTTGTTACGGTAAGAAGAGCCATCGTTTTTTTCGGCTTAGTCTACGTCATTGGTCTTGTGTGTGAGTATTATGAAGATTCGATCCCTGAAATCATAAAATATCTTTTGCCGTATTGCTTCTCTCTCATTGGACTGATCATGGTACTGAAAGCTTTTTCAGAACGAAAAAATGTATTTTTGAGTTGGATACTCATTGTCATGAATTCTTTCTGGGTAGTGCTGGCGATTTCTTTTAACGAGCATTTCTCTTTTGAAGACGTATACATCTACCTGAGCGGTATTGTGATTGCCGGTTTATTGGGTTACATCTGCCTGGTATGGATAAAAAAACTGGAGCGTAGAATTGACATGAAGCAGTTTCATGGTCATTCGTACAAACATCCTAAAATCGCCGCGCTCTTTCTCCTGGCTTGTCTTGGCGTTTCCGGTTTTCCGATCAGTCCGACATTCCTGGGAGAAGATTTAATATTCAGCCATATTCATGAAGATCAAATCCTGCTGGCTTTCTTTACAGCCTTGAGTTTCATTATTGATGGTATCGCCTTAATCAGGATTTACGCCAGAGTATTTCTCGGTCCACACGTCAAATCACAATATGAAATGGCGTACCGGTCGTCTTAAGGAGAAAATGTAAGATGGGAGATGGAAAATGGGAAATGTGAGATGTGAGATGTGAGATGTGAAATAAAATAAAATAATTAAAAAAAAGCCTCGTTTATCGTGATAAGCGCTTTGTCTTTTAATCAGATCTCTGATTTCAGATCTCACATTTCAGATTTCTCTAAAGTAGTTTTAAAGTTGCAACGACTCTTTCAGGAGAGATCTCTCCGCATTTGAAATGGCCGAGCGGACAAGCTTTATAACCGTGCAATCCGCAAGGCTTACAAGTCAAATATTCTTCTGCTTCAAAGACAATGGAGCGATCTGACAAAGGAGTAAAACCAAATGCTTTTACCGTGGAACAAAAAAATGCGGCGCATGGAGCGTTCACTGCAGAAGTTAAATGTAACGGAGCAGAATCGTTGACAAAATTCATGACGGCATCCTTCATGACACCTGCAGATTCCAATAAATTCAATTTTCCTGCAAGACTTTCTACATTGGAATGTACGGCCAACTGCATGATGCGCTCACAGCCTTCTTTGTCAGAAGGCCCGCCCATTAAATAAATGGTATACTTTGGTGCCAGTAATTTGATTAATTCAACCCAATGCTTCTCCGGATACTGTTTGGTAAACCAAATAGAAAAAGGCGCCATGCAAATATAAGGTTGTTTCAATACTAGCTTAGACGGTTGAGGATAAAGTTTAGGTTTAGCAGATTGCTCATCCGTATACCGGGCAATCAATTTTTGATTACGGTCTATCTCATGAATCGTTTTGCCGTCTTTACTGTATTCATGTTTGACACGGTGTGTAAACAAAAATGATAAAGGATTCTTATCAAAGCCTAACGTCTCTTTCCCGCCCGATAAAACAGTAATTAAACCGGTAGTGAAGAAACGTTGTAAGTTGATGACCAGGTCATACTTTTCTCTACGCAATTCAACTATCAACTTCCAAAGATTTTTATACTTGCTGCTTTTATCAAAAATCAATACGCGATGCAAGAAAGGATGGTCCTTACAAATGGATTCATTGCCCTTGCGCACCAATAAATCCAACTGCGCCTGCGGATAATAGGCATGCAGTTTTTCCAATACCGAGGTAGCTAAGATCGCATCTCCGATAAAGGCCGTTTGAATAATTAAAACACGTTGCAAGGTATTAGGACGGCTCATTATATAGTGGTCAGTGGTCAGTTGTCAGTTGTCAGTTGTCAGTATACAATGATTTAAAGGTATACTATATTAAACAAAATACTGATCACTGACAACTGATCACTGACCACTAAAATAAAAAAAGCCCTGCCGCGCTAATACGCAACAGGGCCCTTTTCTTTTTTTATTTTATTATTTTTTCATTGCCTCTACAGAGAAGTTCACCTTCACGTTGTCGCCAACTACTGGATTAGACTCTCCGATATTGAAATCTACGCGGTTGATTTCAAATTCTCCTTCGAAAACGTGAACGTCACCCGGCATTTGAGGATTAGGACTGGCCATTTTACCTGCATAGTTAAAGGGCACACGAACATCTTTAGTAACACCTCTCATGGTCAATTGTCCTACTGCTGTGTAGGCAAACTTACCCGTTGATTTCTCGATAGAGGTAGATACAAATTTGATTTGCGGCAAAGAATCAGCGGCAAAGAAATCCGGTTTACGCAAGTGCTCATCACGCATCGCATTTTGAGTATTGATGGATTTAGCATTTGCCAGGATTGTAATGCCAGATGTTTTCAAATCACCTGTAAGGCTAACAAAACCGCTGTCTACACTCAATGTACCGTTAGCAGTAGACAACAAGTGTTTCACACCGAAACCAACGAAAGAGTGGTATTGGTCGATCACATAAGTCCCTTGCAGAGAATCGATGCTTTCAGAAGCGATCCAGGCTTTCGGCGCTTCAGCACCGGATACTGTACCTTCTGTGCTTACTACCGCGATGTATGGAGCGATCACTAATGAAACGATAGACATCAACTTGATCAGGATGTTCATAGAAGGACCTGAGGTATCTTTGAATGGATCACCTACTGTATCACCTGTAACAGATGCTTTATGCGGCTCAGATTTTTTGTAGAACATTTCACCGTTGATCAAAACACCTTGTTCGAATGATTTCTTCGCATTGTCCCATGCACCACCGGCGTTGCTTTGGAAAATACCCATCAACACACCGGATACGGTAACACCCGCCAACAAACCTCCCAATACTTCAGGACCGAAGATGAATCCGACAACCACCGGAGTGATCAATGCGATCGCACCAGGCAACATCATTTCACGGATAGAAGCTTTCGTAGAGATCGCTACACATTTTTCATATTCAGGTTTTGCTTTGTATTCCATGATGCCTGGAATCTCTCTGAACTGACGACGTACTTCCTGCACCATGTCCATGGCCGCTTTACCTACTGCCTGAATACACAAAGCAGAGAAGATGAACGGAATCATACCACCGACAAACAAACCAGCCAATACCGGCGCTTTGTAGATGTCAATGGCACTGATACCTGCGATACCTACAAAGGCCGCAAACAATGCCAAGGAAGTCAAGGCAGCAGAAGCAATCGCAAAACCTTTACCCGTAGCAGCAGTTGTGTTACCTACCGCATCCAAATTATCTGTACGCTCACGTACTTCCGGAGGCAATTGAGACATCTCAGCGATACCACCCGCGTTATCCGCGATAGGACCGAAGGCGTCGATTGCCAATTGCATAGCCGTTGTAGCCATCATACCCGCCGCAGCGATAGCTACTCCGTATAGACCTGCAAAATGATAAGAAGCCATGATACCAGCTGCTAATACCAGGATTGGAATCACAGTAGATTTCATACCGACAGACAAACCACCGATGATGTTCGTCGCGTGACCCGTTGCTGATTGTTGAATGATCGAGTTAACAGGACCTTTACCCATTGCGGTGTAATATTCTGTAACGATACTCATTAATGTACCTACCACAAGACCTACGACAATAGCATAGAATACGTTGATGTTAGTGAACTCATACCCACGAAGGTTCAAGTGCTCAGGCAACATGAACATCACGATGAAATAAGAAGCGATACCAGTAATAGCAATAGAACTCCAGTTACCCAGGTTCAAGGCTGTTTGTACGTTTGATTTGTCGTCTTTAATCGTTACGAACCAAGTACCGATGATAGAGAATACAATTCCCAATCCGCAAATCACCATGGGTAACAAGATCGGAGAAAGACCACCGAAGTTATCTACTACAGTAATTTCCTGACCCAATACCATGGTAGCCAAAATCGTGGCTACATAAGAACCGAACAAATCGGCACCCATACCCGCTACGTCACCTACGTTATCGCCTACGTTGTCCGCGATAGTGGCAGGGTTACGCACGTCATCTTCAGGAATACCTGCTTCTACTTTACCTACCAAGTCAGCTCCTACGTCAGCAGCTTTCGTATAAATACCGCCACCCACACGGGCAAATAAAGCGATAGACTCAGCACCCAAAGAGAAACCGGTCAATACTTCAATAGCAGTCTTCACTGTATTAGGACCTAAATCAGCGAAGATGCAAAGAAACAAGATGAACAAACCACCAAGACCAAGTACTGCCAAACCAGCAACACCAAGACCCATTACGGTACCACCTGTGAAAGAAACTTTCAAGGCTTGTTTCAAACTGGTACGAGCCGCTTGAGTGGTACGAACGTTCGCTTTGGTAGCTACTTTCATACCGATATAACCTGCCGTAGCAGAAAATACCGCACCGATGATGAAAGCAATAGAAATGATCCAGCTAGAGTGGATTTCTTTGCCATTCACTTCGTGAATAGTACCGGAGTAGGCTAACAATACCGCAGCGAAAAGAACGAATACGCTCAATACTTTCCATTCTGCTTTCAAGAACGCCATGGCACCATCAGCGATGTAGCCGGCTAGTTCTTGCATTTTTGCATCACCTGCATCCTGCCTGGAAACCCAAGCGGATTTAATAAACATGACCAACAACCCGAGGAGTCCGAGTGAGGGTACTAGATAAAGAGCTAAATCCTTCATAAAAAGAAGTTTACAATTGGTTTATAATTAAAAGTTTAGTTTGTTTATAGAGGGGTGCAAGCTATGTATTTTAACTTAATTTAAAAAGGCAAAGCGCTAAGATTTAGTAGTTTTTGTTGAGAGGTTTGGGAGATATTGCTTTTCGGATGTGAAGAAAATAGTAGGTAAAAACGAGCGCTGAAAAAGTAGTGGATGATCTTTCCTTCTATGATTTGGGCGTGCCCCTACGGGTCGGGCTATCCGCTGCAAGTCCTCGCTCGGATCAGACTTCAATCCTAGTTAAAGCCCCCTGGCTCGCTGCGGGCTTTCCGCTCCTATCCCTCACGCAAAACAGCATAGAGAACGAGTATTGAAAAAAATCTCAATACTCACTCTTCACACTCACTCTATATTTAAAGCATGTTGGACCTCAGGAATCAAAAGTTCAACCCATAATCGATACATCTCTCCTGAAGGATGCAAACCATCGCCAGCCACCAGTGAGGGTTTCTCAGCAGCCAGGCGACTTATAGGCGTTATATCCACGTAATGAACACCCTTTTTTATCGCTACTCTTTTATTTACTCGGTTAAAATCGTCGATCTCTCGGCCTATTCTTTCTTTACTTGCTGCGCCATAAGGTGTACAGCCGTAATCAGGAATAGAAAGGACAATGACGTTTTCTTTTTTCCCTTGGGCACATACAATGGCATTATTCAGCAGTAATGTGAACTCGCGTTCATATTGCTTCAATGACATGCCGCGGTATTGATTGTTCACACCGATCAGTAGTGTCACCAAATCATAATTAGCCGTTGGCTGGGCTTTATCAATGGCAGCCTGCAATTCACCGGTTGTCCAACCAGTACGCGCAATGACAGTCGGTTTGACATCCAGCTTGTTTTTCACTTTCAGTTCTCCCGCCAATAAAAAAGGAAAAGTCTGTTGCGCAGCAACAGACTCTCCAATGGTATATGAATCACCAAGGGCTAAATAGCGAATGTCATCGGTTTGACTCATGGTATGATGTGTTAAGTCATAAGTGGTAAGTTGTAAGTCGGATTGATCATAGGAAGTAAGTAAGAAGACACCAGCAAACAAAGAATAATATAGTTTTTTCACTTCTTACTACTTATAACTTACTACTTACAACTTAATTTAAGCATTTACCGGTTCGTTGTATTCTTCCACCGGAATGCAAGAACAGAATAAGTTACGGTCTCCATAAGCACTGTCGATGCGGCTCACAGAAGGCCAGAACTTCGCTTGTCTCACCCACTCTAACGGATAAGCTGCTTTTTCACGACCGTAAGGCCTGTCCCATTTATCGGACAATAATATTTCGGAAGTATGAGGAGCCATTTTCAATACGTTGATGGCTTTATCCGCTTTGCCTTCTTCAATTTCTCTGATCTCCTGACGAATAGAAATCATCGCTTCAGCAAAACGATCCAACTCCGATTTTGATTCACTCTCCGTCGGTTCGATCATTAAGGTACCTGCTACCGGGAAAGAAACGGTCGGTGCATGGAATCCATAATCCATCAAACGTTTCGCGATGTCTTCTACTTCTACTCCGGCAGACAATTTAAACGAACGGCAATCCAAAATAAATTCGTGCGCACAACGTCCGTGTGAACCAGAGTACAATACTTTATATTCTTTTTCTAATAATGATTTCAAATAGTTTGCATTGAGAATCGCTACTTCAGTTGCTCTCTTCAATCCATTCGCTCCCATCATCGCGATATAAGCGTAAGGGATAGGAAGAATAGCCGCGCTTCCAAACAAAGCGGCAGATACTGCGCTAATGGCTTTCGGTGATTTATGTTCCGCCAATACGTGTGAAGGCAAATATTGCACCAAGTGCGGACCTACACCGATCGGGCCTACACCAGGTCCGCCGCCGCCGTGAGGGATACAGAAGGTTTTATGTAAATTCAAATGGCACACATCAGCACCGATAGCAGCAGGAGAAGTCAAACCCACCTGCGCATTCATGTTCGCTCCGTCCATGTATACTTGTCCGCCGTATTGGTGAATGGTCGCGCAAATGTCTTTGATCGATTCTTCAAACACTCCATGTGTCGAAGGGTAAGTCACCATCAAACAAGAAAGATCGGCAGCATGTGCTGCAGCTTTCTCTTTCAAATCTGCTACATCAATATTGCCCATGTCGTCGCAAGCCACCAACACGACTTTAAACCCAGCCATCACAGCACTCGCCGGATTGGTGCCGTGAGCGGAAGTAGGAATCAACGCTACATTTCTATGCACCTCTCCTCTGTCTTCATGGTACGCACGGATCACCAACAAGCCGGCATATTCACCTTGCGCACCGGAGTTCGGTTGCAAGGAAACACCTGCAAATCCGGTAACACCGCACAACCATTTCGACAATTCATTGGTCATGTGGATGTAACCTCCTACTTGATTGGAAGGAACAAATGGATGAATAGAAGCAAACTCCGGCCAGGTGACAGGAATCATTTCTGTGGTGGCGTTTAATTTCATCGTACAAGAACCCAATGAAATCATCGAGTGAGCCAGCGACAAATCTTTATTCTCCAAATGCTTCAGGTAACGAAGCATGTTGTGTTCAGAATGGTAAGAATTAAATACCGGATGTTGCAAATAAGCCGACTCACGTTGCAGCGCCGCAGGTATATCTAAATCACCGTTGATTTTTTCTACCCATGAAATAGAAATGCCTTTACCGCAGGCTTGTGAAAACAATTCCGTGATGGCATCTAAATCCGTACGTGTTGTGGTTTCATCCAACGAGATGAATACTTTGTCTGCATAATAGCGGAAGTTAATTCCTGCTTGTTCTGCTTTCTCTCTTAAAACCGCGGTTTTATTTCCTATAGAAACGACAACAGTATCAAACACGACTCCCGGATTCACTACGTAACCGGCATCTGACAGAGCCGTTGACAATAAATCCGTATATTTCTTAATGCGTGTCGCAATGCGTTTCAATCCTTGAGGACCGTGGTATACGGCGTATGAGCCTGCCATCACGGCCAGCAATACTTGTGACGTACAAATATTAGATGTTGCTTTCTCGCGGCGTATGTGTTGCTCGCGTGTTTGCAAGGCCATGCGGTAGGCTTTCTTTCCCGAGGCATCGATGGATACACCGATGATACGCCCCGGCATGGAGCGCTTGTATTCATCCTTAGTTGCAAAGAAGGCCGCATGCGGTCCTCCGAAACCCATCGGTACACCAAAGCGTTGGCTGGTACCAACGACAACATCCGCTCCCATTTCGCCGGCTGGTTTGAACAACACACAAGCCATCAAATCGGTGGCCACTGCTTTGTATATTCCTTTTGCATCGGCCAATTGGAACAACGCTGAGTAATCAGAATAAATACCATCTGTATCCGGTGTCTGTACAATCAATCCGAAGACATCTGCACTTTCTAAATCGGACGCGGTAATTTTTTTAATGCGCAGTTCAATACCCAGGGGTACGGCTCTGCTTTTTAATACATCGATCGTTTGAGGGAAACACGTTTCACTCACTAAAAAAACTTCTGCATTCTTTTTATCCGCTTTTCTCAAGGCATGAAGAAAAGTCATGGCTTCTGCCGCCGCCGTACCTTCATCCAACAAGGAAGCATTGGTGATTTGCATGCCTGTCAAATCAGAAACGGTAGTCTGGTAATTGATCAAGGCTTCCAAACGGCCTTGCGCGATCTCCGCCTGATAAGGTGTATAAGCCGTATACCATCCCGGATTTTCCAGAATATTTCTAAGAATAACAGGTGGTGTAACGGTACCATAGTAACCTAAACCGATATAACTCTTCGTTACTTTATTCCAGCTCGCTACTTCTTTAAAGTGCGTAATAAAATCTTGTTCAGTCAAGGCCGCAGGCAGTCCTTGCATATCACCGATGCGTAT
Source organism: Cytophagaceae bacterium (assembly GCA_029237685.1). GTDB lineage: Bacteria > Bacteroidota > Bacteroidia > Cytophagales > Cytophagaceae > JACMQM01. The sequence goes on from JAQZBV010000074.1 coordinate 12,918, forward strand.
TCCGTTAGGAACAGTTTGCTCGATCAACTGATCAAGCGATGTTAAACTTAAACTGTTCAACATCTCCACTTGTTCTTCTTTGGACGGACCGATGTGTCGTGATTGAAACCCTTCGAATTCAGGATTGGACTTTATCATAATGATACTTAGAATGAAGCCATGTGGTGGCTTATAGATGGTACTTTTTGGAGTACAAATTTAGGTAAAAAGCAGAGCATAAACCACTTATACACAATGCTGTGGATAAATAAATAAAGTGCTATGTATTAGGCTTTTTTAGTAATTTTGAGGTCTAATGAGATCAGCTACCCTCTTCTTTGTAGTGCTAATACAGAGTACCCTGTTTGCACAGGCTCAAATTCCTTTAAAGGATGACGCGTCTAACTATGCCCAAAACATTACGGCGCAACAATTAAAACAACATGTCTACATCCTGGCCTCCGACAGCATGGAAGGAAGGGAAACAGGTAAGGACGGTCAATACAAAGCAGCCGCTTATTTGATTCAGCAATTCAAAGAGATGGGATTAAAACCCATCAATAAAGAGTCAAAAGGAAACGGCTATTTTCAAAACCTGAACATAGAAAAAATATCCTGGAAGTCGTCATACCTGATTGCAGGAAATGATACCTTAAAACTTTTCAAACATTTCTACGCGAAAGGCGAAGCGATTATTCCTCAGGAAATAGCCATTACAGCTGTATTTGCGGGCTATGGAATCGATACCACGAATTACAACGATTACAAATCCATGCAGGTCAGCGGCAAGGCGGTTTTTATTTTACAAGGAGAACCTGTAGTCGACAACATTTCACTCATTACCGGCACGACCAAACGTTCGAGCTGGAGTGCCAACTGGCAGAAAAAAGCGGTGCTCGCTTATGCCAAAGGAGCGGCGGCCGTATTCATCGTATCGCCTCTAAAGCAAGATGCTTTTATCAATGGGATCAAACGCCTGCGTGAAACGCGCAATGGCTTTAGTCTGGGATTAGAAACTGAATTTGGTTTGGAAAAAGCTTTTTTCATTTCTGAACAACAAATGTTAAACATTCTGCAAGCCGACAGTGCAAGGCTTGTACGATGGAAGTCTGACCGCTTTGCACCCAAACAATTGCGTGCCAATACTCCTACTATAAGGCTTCGTGTACAAGCGCAAATAGAAAAAAGTGAAACTCAAAATGTGTTGGGCGTAGTAGAAGGAACGGATTTGAAAAACGAATACATTTTCGTTTCCGCGCATTACGATCACTTGGGAAAGAAAAACGATTCGACAATTTACTACGGTGCAGACGATGACGGCTCAGGTACCGCGGCTTTGCTGACAATGGCCAAAGCTTTTATGCAAGCAAAGAATGAAGGCAAAGGGCCTAGACGCTCGATTGTCTTTACCGCTTTCACAGGAGAAGAAATGGGCTTACTGGGTTCGAGTTATTATGCTGCACATCCTGTATTCCCTGCCAATCAATCGGTTGTCGACCTCAACATCGACATGATCGGCCGTATCGACACCCTTCACCGTGGCGATTCGAATTATGTTTACCTGATCGGAAGCAATCGTCTCTCTAAAGAATTGCACCAAGTATCAGAAGAAGTCAATGCTGTGCATACCAATCTATCGCTTGATTATACTTACAATGATCCAAAAGATCCTAACCAACTTTATTACCGTTCGGATCATTACAATTTCGCTAAGTTGGGAATTCCTGTCATCTTCTACTTCACCGGCTTGCACGAAGATTACCATCAGGTCACTGACACGCCGGATAAATTATTGTACAACAAAACCGCTACGATTACCAAGCTTGTCTTTCTAACCGCCTGGCAATTGGCCAATCAGGATCACCGCATACAAGTTGACGTTAAGCAGTAAAACCGCTACCATGAGCAAAGCTTCTGAACATTTTCTACAAGACGCAGACAACAAAGTATTTGATAAGGAACACCGCAGAAAAATCAACTTCAACATCGGGAAGTATGAGAATTCTGTAAAAAACGGTACCTATCAGTTTGCTGATCATGAGCTGGCCAGAAAGCGTACCTCATTCATCAAAACACAAGTCATGGAAAATCTTGACAAGTATTTGATGGAGTTCGAAAACAACTTCACCCGACAAGGCGGTAAGGTGATCTGGGCCAGAGATGCGAATGAAGCATTGGTGGAAATAGAAAAAATATTCAAAGCTAAAAACGCGAAGAGTGTTGTGAAGTCAAAGACCATGACTTCAGAAGAAATTCACCTCAATGAGTTCTTGGAAAAAAGAAACATTGAAGTCGTGGAAACAGACTTAGGCGAATACATCGTACAGCTGAACGGACAGAAACCGTATCACATCGTGACACCGGCCATGCACATGTCCAGACAGGACGTATCGGAATTGTTTGCCAACAAACTGGGCGTGCCTTACATCGAAGATCCTCAGGAGTTGACTTTGATCGCACGCAATATTCTTCGTCAGAAATATCTGAACGCAGACATCGGTATGACCGGTGCAAACTTCATAGTCGCAGACGTCGGAGGAATTTCCGTTACGGAAAACGAAGGCAATGCGCGCATGAGCACGACCTTTCCAAAAACTCAAATCACGGTGGTAGGTATAGAGAAAGTCATTCCATCCATCATTGACCTCGCTCTTTTCCTGCCGATGTTGGCGCACAGCGGCACCGGTCAGCAAATCACCGTCTACAACACCTTGCTTACAGGTCCTCGTAAACCGGATGAAACAGACGGACCGGAGGAAATGTATGTGGTATTGATCGACAACGGTCGCACGACTTTGCTGGCTGATTTAGAAAAACGTCAGGCCTTGAATTGTATCCGTTGCGGAGCGTGTTTAAATGCCTGCCCTGTTTATAAGAACATTGGAGGACATACTTATAACACAACTTACAGCGGCCCTATCGGTTCTGTGATCACCCCGCATTACAGAGGCATGGAGGACTTCAAACATTTAAGCTTTGCCAGTTCTTTATGCGGTGCCTGCACGAGTGTCTGTCCTGTTAAAATTGATTTGCACAACCTTCTTCTCTTGAACAGAAAACAAAGTGTAAAAGAAGGCTTGGCTACGAAATGGGAAGTAAGAGGATTCAAGTTGTTTACCATGGCCATGAAAAACAGAGCCTGGATGAATTTCGGTGGCAGTACACTGAAAAACATAGCGCTGTCCTTTTTATTCAAGAACAGTTGGGGTAAACACCGTACCATGCCTGAGTTGGCTCCGAAGAGTTTTAATCAACAGTGGAAGGAAAGGAAGAAGGGGAAATAGTTGTTAGTTGTTAGTTGTTAGTTGTTAGTTGTTAGTTGTTAGTTGTTAGTTGTTAGTTTTATTTTTTTTATTCTTTAAAATCCTCTGGACAATAAATAACCGATCCTCGCCTGAGCCGGTAATTCGTGCTGATTGATTTTTTCTACTTGCATAAAGTTCGGCTTGTTCGCATTTTCTTTCACCACAATATTATTATCTGTTGTTTGAAAAACGACTTCGGATGCATCTGCTGCAAGCTGATGCGATTCAAAGTACTTCTCAATCATTTCCTGATTGGCAAAAGCAAAAGAGAAAAGAACAACTAAAAATAGAAGTGACAACGCTTGTAGAATCTTCATAATGGTCTCGTTTAGTCTTAATAGGGACGTAAAAATACTGCTGTCTCATTAAGCAAACGTAAACCTGCGATTAGGAAATTGTTGAGCGAATGTGTTTGACCATTAAACTGATTAGTTCCTTTTCAGCAACTTCTTATAATCAGGCGTATCAAACTCCAGTTCCATTTCCTTCTGTGTGGGACAATAGTTGATGATAATAGGTACCTTTTTGATTTTGCTGGCATCGATCATCAGGTTATAATCATTATTCACAGTGTTTTCAAAAACAGCTATCCCATTTATACGATCAATCCAATGGATGATAAGAGTCCGGCTGGGTTCATAAATGCCCGTCAACTTCAGCTCCATAGCTTGATCATTTATTTTATTATAACTGATAATTTTGCTGCCATTAGTTCCTTCTCCCGTCCAGTCAATGAATGTCGTATCGTTGATAGAAACTTTATAGTGAAATAAAAAATCGCAGGGATGATAAACATAGAATTTGTCTTTGTATTGTTTGAGCGTGATCCATTCCGTGGGTAAATCTATAATATGTGTTTTAGACAATACTATATTTTTCTCTTTTAAATACTCCAAAGAATTATCATAACTCGCCTGATCAAATCCACCAAATCCAAAATCAAGAATTTTATTATAATACGTACTAGTACGGTCATTTTCTATATAGATCGAGTGAGTTTCTCCGTTGACTCCCTCCTTCTTAATATATGTTCTACTAGTTGACTGAGCGATCAGTGATACAGTATGTCCGCATAAAAAGAAAACAACTAAAAATAGTTTGTTGATCATATCATAGAATGGTTAATACAACCTCGCCAAATAATTTCCTTCTTCTCCCTGGTATAAAAATTCCACGTTGAACCCTGCTTGTTCAGCTTTATCGCTTAAC
>JAQZBV010000177.1 GCA_029237685.1 Cytophagaceae bacterium
CACTGAAAAAATTACAACAGGCAGGCAAGAAGGTTTATCCTCAGCCCCAAGTGTTGGAAATCATTCAGGATAAAAGAAAGCAAAAAGAATTTTACCGCAGCAAAGGCTTACCTACAGCGCCTTTTGTATTGCTTAACAACAAAGAGGAAATAGCACAACATGCTCATTTATTGCCAGCCTTTCAGAAGTTAGGCAAAGATGGGTACGATGGTAGAGGAGTACAGCGCATCGCTACACTGGAGGACATCAGTAAAGGGTTTGACAAAGAAAGTTTATTAGAGCAAGCCATTCCTTTTGAAAAAGAACTCGCTGTGATTGTTGCACGCAATGAACAAGGCGAAGTAAAAACTTTTCCTGTCGTAGAAATGGTATTCAATCCGGTACATAACCTGGTAGAATATTTATTCGCACCGGCAGACATCTCACCGGCGATTGCAGCGAAAGCGGATGCCTTGGCTCAGCAGGTCATTACGGCTTTTGATATGGTAGGCCTATTGGCTGTTGAATTGTTTTTGACCAAAGAAGGCGACGTGTTGATCAATGAAGTCGCTCCTCGTCCGCACAACAGTGGTCATCAAACCATAGAGGCCAATGATACTTCGCAGTATGAACAACACCTGCGTGCGATTTTAGGATTGCCTTTAGGCTCGACACGTACCTTGAGCCCCTCCGCTATGGTGAATTTGTTAGGAGAAGACGGTTATTCAGGAGACGTTGTTTATGAAGGATTGGAAGAAGCCTTGAAACTGGAAGGGGTACACGTACATTTTTATGGAAAGAAAAGCACAAAGCCTTTCCGTAAAATGGGCCATGTCACTATCTTGGATCAGAATCTTGACTCATTAAAAGAAAAAGCGAAAGCAGTAAAATCATGGCTGAAAATAAAAGCATAGCGCCTGCAGTAGGCATCATCATGGGTAGTCAGTCTGATCTCAAGGTCATGTCTGCGGCCGCGAAAGTGCTGGAAAGTTTTCATGTACCTTTTGAACTGACCATAGTATCTGCACACCGCACGCCTCACCGCATGTTGGAGTATGCGGAAGGAGCAGCTAAGAAAGGCATTAAAGTCATTATCGCAGGAGCCGGTGGAGCCGCGCATTTACCGGGTATGGTAGCTTCTCTAACTACACTTCCGGTGATTGGTGTTCCGGTGAAATCATCCAACTCCATTGATGGTTGGGATTCTGTGTTGTCTATTTTACAAATGCCTGGCGGTGTTCCAGTAGCTACTGTAGCGCTGGATGGTGCGCAGAACGCAGGGATTCTAGCCGTACAAATTTTGGCTACAGCTGATGTTCAGTTGGCGAAAAAACTGCAAGTGTTTAAAGAAGAATTGAAATCCAAAGTATTGCACGCTGTAGATGATATAGCCAAAGAAGGTTATCAAAAATTTATCTAAGAATAAACCACTTCTCTTTTAGAATGTCCATTTGGGGCAAAACGCAAGTTTGGCTTATATGCTTGGGGAAGAGAGGGTTTAGAATTTGTGAGGTATCATTTAAACTATTAGTAATCAAACTTTTGATTTAGCAGTCGCTATCGGTCAAAGGTTTTTTATGTGTTAATGCCCGTTCGGCTATTCAAAACATAAAATTGATTATATTGAGATTGGGATTGAATAATTCAGGTGTTTTCTTTCAACAATCAGCTACTCTTAGAAACATCTATTTGAATCATATTAAAATCATTTGCTGAATCAAGACTCTCACCCGGAATTGATTGAGCGATTAAAAAAACAAAACGTATTATGTTGGAGCCGTTGTTGTCGGTGGATGGGTTAGTCAGTTTGATGACCCTTGCGATGTTGGAAGTTATTTTGGGAATTGACAATGTCATTTTCATCTCAATCATTTCTGACCGCGTAAATAAGGAAGAGCAAAACAGAGCAAGAATCTTAGGCCTTTTATTGGCTTTGGGAGTAAGGATCGTCCTGTTGATTTTTATGTCCTATCTCGCGCATTTGAAAACAGATGTAGCGGTACTATTCGGTCACCACTTTACTTTGCGTGATCTGGTATTGATTGCCGGTGGTGTATTCTTAGTCTATAAAAGCACCAATGAGATCCATGAAAAACTGGAAGGTGACGAAGAAGAAAAACAGAGTTCAAAGAAGCTGGCACTTTGGAATGCTATCGTACAAATCATTTTAATTGACATCGTCTTTTCTTTCGATTCTATTCTTACAGCTATAGGATTGACAGATCATGTGATCATTATGGTTATCGCCATGGTTGCAGCGATGGTGGTGATGATTGTATTTTCAAAGGCGATCAGCGCATTCATCAATGAACACCCTACAGTGAAGATGCTTGCCCTTTCGTTTTTGATCATGATCGGTGTGTTTTTGATTATTGAAGCCTTCCATTATGAGATTCCTAAAGGCTATATCTATTTTTCTATGTTCTTCTCTTTGTTGGTAGAAGTGTTGAACCTGATGGTCAAGAAAAGAAGCAGAGCAAAAAAGCTAAAGAATAAAATATAGACATGGTGTGTTTGCAAAACAATTTCCTTCAAGTGGAAATTGATACGAAGGGAGCGGAAGTCAAAAAAATATACCATCGCCAATTTCAGTTGGATTACCTCTGGAACAGTGATCCTGCTTATTGGAACAGAAGTTCGCCGGTTTTATTTCCGATTGTTGGAAAGGTAAAAGACAACACCTACACCTACCAGAACAATCCGTATCACCTGACACAGCATGGCTTTGCACGAGACACGGATTTTACCTTAGCGCATCATACTGAAACCGAAGCCGTATTTTTTATAGACTCAACTTCGCAATCGCTTACCCTATACCCTTTTAAATTTCGCTTGTCCATCATCTATACACTTTCCAATGCCTCGTTAAACGTGGCTTACAAAGTGGAGAACAAGCAAGATGGAGAAATGCTCTTTTCCATCGGGGCTCATCCGGCCTTTAATTGCCCTTTGGAACCGGGACTTTCTTTTGAAGATTACACCTTGACTTTTGAGAAAGAAGAACACACACCACGCTTGTTGTTGGGTGCGAATGGCATATCAAGAAATACAGAAGAGGTATTTGCTGCAGATTCCAAGGAGCTACCGTTAGACTATAATTTGTTTGTAACAAAGGACGCTATTGTTTTTAAAGACCTACAGTCCAGTTACATGACATTTGGTAGCGATAAAGCCAGTCACGGACTGCGTTTTCATTTTGCAGGTTTCCCTTACATGGGCATCTGGACAAAGCCGGGACCTTTTATCTGCATTGAACCCTGGTGTGGCGTTGCGGATTTTGAAGACGCGGATGGTAAACTGGAAAACAAAGAAGGGATCAACCGATTAAAGGCTGGTGAAATCTTTGAAGCAGCCTACACAATGGAATTTTTTTAACGACTTAAGTAATTAGTCATTAACAGTTAAGATGTTAATTAGTGCAACTAACAACTGAAAACTGACAACTAACAACTACTTTTATTTGCTCCTTTAAGCTGTCGGCCTTACCTTTGTTTTGAATCATTCTAAATAATGACCAAAATCCCAAAGAGCGTTGCGGACTTAAAGCCTGGAGAAAAAGGAACAGTATGCTGTTTCAATGATGAGGTGATGTCCCTTAAATTTTTGGAAATGGGCTGTCTTCCAGGTAGCGAAGTAGAATTGTCGCATAAAGCTCCATTCGGAGATCCTATATGTATTCGAGTAGGCGGTTATGCTCTGTCTATGAGACTAAAGGAAGCAGCAACCATCATGCTGATAGACTAATTATTATGGCTCCCTCTTCACTTTTAAAAGCAGCGCTCATCGGAAATCCGAATTCCGGTAAAACGTCTTTGTTTAATCAGCTGACGGGACTGAATCAAAAAATCGGAAATTTCCCGGGTGTTACTGTAGATAAAAAAACAGGCATCAGTAAGCTCACTGTTGACCAACAAGCTGAAATCATAGACCTACCGGGCACTTATAGCTTGTATCCCAAATCAGCGGATGAACAAGTGGTGATGGATTACTTATTCGACGCCTTTCTAAAAGCAACGCCTGATTTTTTAATTGTGGTCATCGATGCTTCTACACTAGAAAGAAATCTATTGCTGTTTACACAAGTCAGAGATTTAGGTTTCCCGGTCATACTGGCCTTGAACATGTTGGACCTGGCAGAGCGAGACGGTAAAAAAATTGATATTCCCACACTCAGTAAAAAATTGAATGTGCCTGTAGTAGCAGTGAATGCGAGAACAGGAGAAGGGATAGAGAAAATAAAAGCGGCGATGGCTTGCCCCTTGCACAATGCTCCGGAGCGTTATTTTAAACCCGTTGAAATAGCTCCGGCGGTAATCTCCGCGGTGAAGAGTCACATGAAAATCGATAACGATTACATGGCCTTGTTGCTGGCTCATCAGTACGAAGGCATGTTGAGCTTAAGCGCTTACGACAAAGCCGCTATCGATGCCATCGTTAAAGAAAACAAATTTCAATCGTATAGCATACAGTCTACGGAAACGTTGAAGCGTTATGATCTTATTCGAGGGATCATCAAAGATAGCATTTCATTACCCCCCGTTTCTTTTGAGAAAAATCGCTGGTCAGAACGCATCGACAAAGTCTTGACGCATAAAGTCTATGGTTTCGCTTTATTTTTTGCTGTACTCTTCGTCATGTTTCAGGCCATCTTTGCCTGGGCACAATACCCGATGGATTTGATTGATGGCTTGATGGGCTTTCTAAAACAAACGCTTCAAGAAGCCTTACCTTCGGGGTCCTTAACAGATCTGCTTACAGAAGGTGTTATAGCCGGTCTCGGTGGTGTATTGATTTTCATTCCTCAGATCGCTATCCTCTTTGGCTTTGTTGCCGTGCTGGAAGAAACCGGTTATATGTCACGTGTCATGTACATCATGGATAAAGTGATGCGTCAGTTTGGCTTGAGTGGTAAAAGTGTTGTTCCTCTCATATCAGGAGTGGCTTGCGCGGTTCCGGCCATCATGGCGACACGAAGTATTGACAATTGGAAAGAACGGTTGATCACTATTTTTGTCACACCGTTCATGAGTTGCTCAGCGCGGATACCGGTATACACCGTACTTATCGCTTTAGTGATTCCGTCCAGACCCATTCTTGGCATCTTTAATCTGCAAGGCATTGTCATGATGGCTTTGTACCTGCTGGGTTTTTTAGCCGCTATTTTATCTGCACTGGTTTTACACTGGATCCTGCGTTCCAAAGAACGTGGTTATTTCATCATGGAACTTCCTACCTATAAAATGCCACGCTGGAAAAACGTTGGACTGGCTATTATCGAAAAAGTAAAAACCTTTGTCTTCGAAGCCGGTAAAGTTATTCTTGCCATCTCTATTGTGCTATGGGTACTGGCTACTTATGGTCCTAAAGAAGGTATGCAGGAAGCCAAGATCGCAGGAGAGCGAGAAGCAATCGCCAAAGGATTTACTCCTGCTGAAACGGAAAATTATATTGCTTCTAAAAAACTGGAAGCGTCTTATGCCGGCCATTTCGGTAAGTTCATCGAACCAGGCATCAGACCGCTGGGGTTTGATTGGAAAATCGGTATCGCTTTGATTACTTCTTTTGCAGCCAGAGAAGTATTCATCGGTACGATGGCCACGATCTACAGCATCGGCGATCAGGCGGAAGATACAGATTCTGTCGTGCAGAAGATGAGTAAAGAAAAAGATCCTCAAACAGGAGCAGCCTATTATAATGTGGCGCGTTCTTTATCTCTGCTTGTCTTTTATGTCTTTGCGATGCAATGCATGAGCACGCTGGCCGTTGTGTACAGAGAAACTAAATCCTGGAAGTGGCCGATTGCGCAATTCATTTTTATGACGGCCGTCGCTTACGTTTCAAGCTTTGTGGTTTACTCACTTTTTGAGTAAAGCGATTTGATGGAGGATATCTTCCATGTAATCGGCTTGCAATTCCTGCATTTCAGAGAGGCGTTGATTTTGATGAATGATCAGGTGGTCCATTTTTTCGTCCAACAATCGGATCTCTAATTCAGCTTTCA
>JAQZBV010000075.1 GCA_029237685.1 Cytophagaceae bacterium
AGCGCATCGTGTACAGCTTGATTGGTATATGTAATATGGCAGCTGCGTTGTTCTTTTAAAGGGGAAGTACTATCCAGGTAAGAGAATTTGGATGGATTCTCATCGCCCTTTTGTTCTTCCATTCGGGTATAATCTAAACTTCTTCCATCGATACGAGGTGGCGTTCCGGTCTTCATTCTACCGGATTCAAATCCTAATTCTATCAATTGTTCGGTAATTCCGGTAGCACCTTTCTCTCCCATTCTGCCTCCACCGAATCGTTTTTCTCCAATATGGATGGTTCCGTTTAGAAATGTTCCATTGGTTAGAACGACAGATTTGCATGGTATTTCTATGCCAAGTCCTGTGGTTACACCTACTACTCTTCCTCCTTTAACTACTAATCCGGAAACCATTTCCTGCCAGAAATCTACATTGGCTGTTTGCTCCAGGGACAATCTCCATTCTTCAGCAAACTTCATTCGGTCACTTTGTGCCCTTGGGCTCCACATGGCAGGTCCTTTTGATCGGTTGAGCATGCGAAACTGGATCATGGACTTATCTGTGATGATCCCGGACATTCCTCCCAATGCATCCACTTCCCGTACGATCTGTCCTTTGGCTACTCCACCCATGGCTGGGTTGCAAGACATCTGAGCGATGGTTTGCATGTTCATGGTAGCCAAGAGAACTTTCGATCCCATTTTAGCAGCAGCAGCAGCAGCTTCACAACCTGCATGTCCGGCACCCACTACTACTACATCGTATTCTTGAAACATATTCTTTATGTAAAAACAGTGTTCCACGTGGAACACTAAGGTTTGTTTTCAAAACGGTATTCTAGACTAAACACGATGTAAGTCGGTTTAGTTTAAATGTTCCACGTGGAACAGTATGTCTTATTTTATTCGTAATAATCCTGAAAAAGCACAAAACTTTTTGAAAGGACTTTTTAGTGTTCCACGTGGAACACATGGACTTAAGTGATTTCTGATTTAAATGTTCCACGTGGAACACTACTCTTATTTAGTATTATCCCTATTAATAAATTCCTTACTTGCCTTATAAATTACTATTAAACTCATGAAGAATAATAAGGAGATATACTTGAAGTATATAATAGTATATGGTGATAAGACAGGGGTGCCCCAACCGGGAATATAAGAATAAGAAATATCACCGATTATGCAGAGTTCTATAATTTCTTTAATGAATAAGCAAAGGATCAAAACAGCAATAAAGGCCTTCAGTATCCATTTGGGTGAGAAAGACATTGAAAAGATATTATGCATTGAGTTTATGAAACAAAGCCACCGAAGCATCCTCTTTCTTTTTCATCAATGCTTTATCTGGAGCGCTCTTGTCTTTATAGCCACAGAGGTGCAACAGCCCATGGGCCATGACACGCTTCAATTCATTCTGGAAAGTCGTCTGGTAGGTCAGGGCGTTTTCTTTTACCCTGTCAATGCTGATGAAGATATCACCGGTGATTTTCTTGCTGGTCTTTGGAGAATAGCCGAAGGTGATGATGTCTGTATAGGTATCGTGATCGAGGTGTTGCTTGTTGATGTTCAAGAGAAAATCATCGGTACAGAAGATGTAATTCAAAGCCGTGATTTTCTTTTGTTCCCGCTTGGCTACCTTCTGCAGCCACTCACGGGTGAGTGTTCTTTTGGTAAAGGAGAAACGGATTTCTTCAAAGAAGAAGAAAATGGATTGTTCGCTCACGCTGGATTAACTAAAATAGAAAACCATTTCTGATACTCTTCCTTCGTCTTCGAAGCGAACTTCATCGCTCAAATGTTTCATGAGGAACACGCCACGACCACCTACTTTGTCAATGTTTTCAGGAGCTGTAGGATCAGGCAGGTTATCGTAGTCAAAACCTTCGCCTTGATCTTCTACACGAATGGTTAAAGCATTCTCATCACACGTTGCAGAAAGAATCACGTTCTTCGTCTTGTCTAATTTGTTACCATGCTTCATCGCATTGTTCACAGATTCAGTAATGGCCACCATGATGTTTCCATAGAGATCATCGTCCACATTGAACTTTTCTTTCACATTGTCAATGAAACTTTCGACGATGCGAATGTTTTCGGAGATGGAAGGTATTTGGATTTTAAGCGCGTCCATTTTTCTGTTTATTAGAATATCTGCAATTTATTTTATTTTTCTGTTTTACGGAAATAACCGTTGACCTTCTCCTTATAATAAGGAGTATATTTAGGAGGAGCGAGCTGTAAAAGCTCTACTTGCTTCTCTTTTGCCTTCAGGTATTTCTCAAAGGAAGGAGGTAAATCTCTCGGCAGTTCTTTCCCCGTTTTAGACTCCCTGTTTTCATCGGTATCCCTTTCCCTCATGGACTTCTCTGCTTCCAATAAACGGGTCATGATTTCTTGCTGTCTACGCATGGTTTCCGGAGTCAGGTTCTTATTCACCAGATCTTTTTCCGTTTCTTCCATGAGTTTGTTCAATTCGGATAGCTTATTGCCCGGGTTATTACCACCCTCCTTCATGTATTGCTCCATTTGCTTGAGCGCCTTACGGATCATTTCCTGTTGAGCAGCCATCTTCGCTAAGGATTCAGACATTTGCTGGCCTCCTGGTTTTTCGCCTGGCTTCATACCTTTCTTCATGTCCTGCATCTGCTGGTTCAATTGCTTTTGCAGTTCGCTCATGTTGCCTGGTTTTGGTTTCCCTTTACCGGGCTTTTTGCACTGACCGGAACCTTGCATGTTTTGCTTATCCGACATCTGCTCCTGCATTTGTTTGAGAATATCACTGAGCAATAAAGCCAGGTTATTGATAGAGGTCATGGCCAATTGTTGCTTACCAGTAGCCATCCCTGGGTTTCTCGCTTTCAAATGATCGATGGATTCGTCCAGGTACTTGTTCATCAGCCTGGATTCCTTGCTGACGTAGGCCTGTATCTCAAATGCTTTTTTTGACAAGCTTACCAGACTGTCATTGATCATTTTGCTGTCTTCCTTGAGTTGAATTTGTTTCCTGGTCAACTCCTGATACTGTGGATCTGTTTGAGAAACGCGTTTGAAAGACTTCATCAATTCTTCTTCTTCAAAAGAAAGCTTCACCAGATTCTGCAGCAGTTGTCTTAAGTCCTCGATGTTCTGCTCCGCATCCTCCATCTCCTGGGCGTTTTTCATGGACTCCATCTTCTTCTTGAGCTGGTTCATCTTTTCAGATGCGCTTTTCTGACTCTTAGACCCGCCTTTTTTATCACCTTTTTGCAATTCATCCGAACTCTTCTGCATGTCCTGATCAATATCTTCCATCTGCTGGTCGGTATCCTCCATGTCTTTTGGAGATTGCAGTTCCTTATTCATGTCCGCCAGTTCCTGCTGTTCTTTTTTCAGTTCCTCAAATTCTTTGTTGAGCTGGTCTTGTTTTTCCTTCAAGTCCTCACTTTTGCTGTCTTTACTCTGAGATTCTTTGGACAGCTGTTCCTCCTTCTTTTCCAGCTCTTCCAGTTTTTTGATGTTATTCTCCAGCTTCTGTTCTACTTTCAATTCTTTGAAAAGCTCCAGGGAACGGTCAAGGTTTTGATTGAGTTCTTCGTCCTTGAACTCCATCTTGTCTAATAGTTTGTCCAGGTCTTCTTTCTTGAACTGTTCCTCCATCATTTTCTGGAGTTCTTCGTACAGTTTTTTGGTCTCCTCGTCCATCACCTCATCCACCAACTTTTGAAGCTGCTCCATTTTTTGAAGCAACTCCGGCGAAGGGGTGTTGAATTTCTCCTGCATTTTCTGAAGCTCCTCGTTCATCTTTTTGAGCTCTTCGAGTTGGTTCATCAACTCTTTCTGCTCCTTCAGGAGCTCCTCCAGTTTTTGTTTGTCTTGCCACTGCAATTCTTTCTTCGACCTGATTTTGTCCTTCAGGTTTTTGATGTCTTTTTGGAGTGAGCGAGATCGTTTGCTGAGGTTCTCCATCTTTTCCGAAGTTTCGGTAGAGTTGACTTCGAGTTTTTGTTCGATCTCTTTTTGACCCGGAATTTTGAGACTGAAAATCTGCGACCGGCTGCTCTTGCTTCCGTGCACTCCATCGTTGTCCCATACCTCCAAAAAGTACAAAATTTTGGATCCAGGATTGAGTGTTAATGAATCAATTTGCCAATTGTATAAAATTGTATGATTCAGAACATTGTTAAGATTTCCGAGGTTAATTTTTTTGTAAATTTTTTCCTTAGCTTCATCACTTTCAGCAACTATCTGATAATTAAGCTCTATTTTTTTAACCCCGTAATCGTCTGAACAAAATCCTCCAATAGTTATATAATTGAACAAAGAAGAGTCCTTAAAATCTTCGGCTTTTATGAAGGGAAATTGATCTTTTACGACGGTGATCGAATAGGAAACCGGCTCTTTTAAGGCTGCTTTTTTATTCTGCAAAAGCACCTGGTAGGACAAATCTGTGTACAGGGTACGCTGTGCTTTGATGGTTTTTTGGCCAGCTTCTTCCATGTCGAACAGTTCCTTCTTTTGATCAGAGAAGGTAAGTTCCACGTGGTCAGCGAAGAGTGTATTGAAATTCCAAGTCACGACCGTGCCTTCGGGAATTTGCAGGTTGCCATTGTTGTGAATGGATTCTCTTTTTTTGCCTGTATAAGCAGGATATTGAAGCTCTATGTCCAGCGACTTTAGATTAGGTCTGTTGAATACACTCAGTGTATAATCCTTGGATTCATAGCCGGCAGCCAGGAAAGAAAATTGCTGATCGTTTTGAACATTTCGGAACTCAAACTCAAAATGCCCTTGTTGTTCAGAGCGAGCCATGCGTGTTTTTTGACCGTTGATCAGAACAAATACTTCATCTGGAAGCGTCTTGCCCGAAATGACCAAGTCAAGGCTAAAATCTTCATTTTTAAATGTTTCCAGATTATTGTTCTTCAATTCAAAAGAAAAGGGTGCAGGAGGAACAAACTTCTCATCAAAGTGAATAATACGGTGTGTACTATCCTTTAACAAATTGGGCATGAAGACTATAATGGATAATAGTGCAGCAACCGGAATAATGAGCCAACGAAGGTAACGCTTGTTCTCTTCCAGCTTGATGGCGTCAGAGAAGTTTATGTTTTTCAAGAGGTTAGCTCTTTGTTCGACACCTGCCAATACCAATCCATTAGAAGCATCATATCTCTGTAACTGCAAGGTATTCAGAAGCTTGTCTTTTATTTGTGGGAAATAAAGACCGATTTGACGGGAGGCTTCTTCGTCTGTAAAATAGCGTTGGAGATTGGCGAGCTTATAAAGTGGTAGACCAATATAATTGATCAAGGCAAAAAGGGAAATGCTTGTAAAGCTAAACAACAGGACGAAGCGAATGACGGAGTTGAACCGTGCCCAATATTCCAGCGAACTGAAGGAAAGATAAGTGGTCAATAAAAGAGCGGAAAAAATGATACACCCCTTCAAGAAGGTATTGATATAATACTTCTTTTTGTAGTTGGTGATGTTATCAATGAGCTCTTTGATTATTCCCGATTGCATAGTTGTCTTTCAACGGGTACCTGTCTTTTATATTGCAAAACCCGTAAAGCCGAACGTTGTCCTTCTTTACGGGTTATTCTCCTTAATGAGTAAATATACTGTGCTTATTCTTTTGCAGCCGGCTGCGGCACAAAGTATACGTTGCTGAAATCTCTGTATTGCATCGCGTTGTTCGGGAAGTTCTTCACTTTGTTCTGGATCAAGCGATATCCTTCATCATAGAACAAGACGATGATCGGTGCATCAGCCATGGCTAATTTCTCAGCTTGTAAGAAATAGGCATATTGTTCTTTTTTATCTAAAGCCGCCAGACCTTTTTCATACAAGGCATCGAACTTAGGATTTTTGTAACGAGACATGTTTGGATAAGAAGACTTTGTAGTGTCAGATGGAACGTTCTTTCCATAGAGGTACCACAAGAAACTTTCAGGACTTGGATAATCTGCGCCCCATCCTACACGGAAGAAATCGGCTTTGCCACTGGTCATGTTTTCAGAAAGTTGAGCCGTAGTGACAACGTTCAGCACCACATCCAGGTTGAGGTTTTCTTTCAACTGCTTCTTCACCTCTTGCATCACGTTCACGTTTCTTTCACCGTCTGAGTTCAGTTCCAATGGAATTTCAGGCAAAGATTTTCCATCGCTGAAACCAGCCTTTTTCAAGTAGTAGCGAGCAGAGTCTACGTTCAGACCATATCCTTTGATTTCTTTGGCATTGTAACCCGGGAAGATATCAATGGGAGTAATGCCATAAATACCAGGGGCATAACCTTCACCGTTCAATACCGCTTCCAAAATTTTCTTACGATCGATAGCGAAAGAAATCGCTTTGCGGAAGTTTACGTTTTTGAATAATGGGCTTTGGTTAGCGAAAGAAAGCAAGTGAACAGCCATCTCTGGAGTTTGCTGCAACTCGCCGTATTCTTGTTTTTTCTTTACTGCTTCTTCTGTGATCTCGATCATGTAGTCGGTAGGCAGACGGTAGATCATGTCAAGATTTCCTTTCTTGTATTCCAAGTATTCAGATTTTTTATCACGAATAAAACGAACCTTGATACCACTTAGGTAAGGAAGTTTGTTACCAAACTCATCCACACCGTGATAGTTAGGGTTTTTCTTCAAAAGGATCGCTAAGTTTTCTTCGATTTTATCCAAGACGAAAGGACCTGTTCCTACAGCTTTCACTCTCATTTCTAGGCCGTATTTGTCAAATGCTTCTTTAGGGAAGATGAAGGTAAACGGACGGGCCAGGTTATAAAGGAACATCCCGTTTGGCTTGATCAAATTGAATTGAACGGTATATTTATCTACGACCTTGATTCCTTCAATGTCTGTGCCCGGCTTGTTGCCTTCTTTGGCAGATCCATAATATTCAGAGGCTCCTTTCAGGATATCCTGAAACATGCTGAATCCTTGGTTATTGCTGCTCGGAGTACACAAAAGTGTAAAGCAATATTTCACGTCTTCAGCGGTCAACTCACGGCCTTTGCCATTAGCAAAACATTCGTTGTCATGAAACAATACACCCTTTTTCAAATGGAAAGTGTAAGTTGTTTGTGCGGTATCTACTTCGTATGATTCCGCTAGTCCTTTGATCAGGTACAATGAATCCTGGCTGAATTTCATCAGGCCTTCATATACCTGAGCAGCCACACGGTAAGAGGGTGCATCAATGATGGAGTGGGGAAAAAGGTTTTTAATGTATTCGGGTTCGTTCACTACAAAAAAGCCACCTGTGTAACGGCCTCCCTGTCCTTCGACAAGCGCATTATCTTCTACTTTGCCATCATTGTCAGATCCGCAACCTAAAAGAATCGTTCCTAACGAAAGAATAATTAATAATTGTTTCATCATATTCCTGTAAAAATTTAAAGCGTATTACTAGTCAAAATATATGTTGATAGCCAATTTACCCATTTTTTATAAAAAACAAATCTTATGATGTCTTTATTTCTAATAAAACAGGACAGTGATCAGAATGTTTGGCTTCGGGAAGTATCACTGCGCGTTGAAGATGTTTAACCAGATTTTGTGTGACGGCATGGTAATCAATTCGCCAACCTAAGTTCTTTCCACGCGAACCGGCTCTGTAACTCCACCAGGTGTAGTGGTGTGGCTCTTCATTAAAGTGTCGGAAGGCATCTACAAATCCATTGTCGAAAAGTGTTTGCATCCATTCCCTTTCTTCTGGTAAGAATCCTGAGGAATTGGCGTTGGATTTTGGATTATGAATATCGATGGCCTTGTGACAAATATTGTAGTCTCCGCAGATGACAAGGCCTTTAGATTGTTCAGCAATTTTTTTTGCATAAGGTAAAAAATCGTTCATCCATTTGAACTTAAATTGCTGACGTTCTTCTCCGCTGGATCCGGAGGGCATGTATACATTCATCACGGAGAAATCTTTAAAGTCTACACGGATCACTCTTCCTTCAAAGTCGTAACATTCAATCCCGCATCCGTATTCTACATGCAAAGGTTCAATGCGGCTGAAGATGGCTACTCCGCTGTATCCTTTTTTCTGTGCGGGATACCAATAGCCTTTGTATCCCAAACTCTCCAGGTAATTTGCTTCTACCTGATCGGGGTTGCTTTTGATTTCCTGAAAACACAATACATCGGCATCGGTTGCTTTGATCCACTCGTTCAACCCCTTGGTAATGGCGGCTCGCAGACCATTGACGTTGTAGGTAATTATTTTCATAATTCGATAATGTCGGAGAAATAATCAATGATGTGCCATTGAATGAAATGTTCCTGTTCGTCTACACTCAGCACCGGCAATTCTTCCACCAGGGAATAATGCGGCCAGCCGTCTTCATCCAGGCCTTCCAATTGGTAAAATCCGGAATTGCTAAACAGCTTGCACAAAGCCAGGTGCATGAGGTCTTGTTTTTCTTCTTTGGAGAAAGACTTTTTCCCCTTTCCCAATTCCTGAACACCGATCAGGAACAGTAAGGTATTGGTGTTGGGCCTTTTACCGGTACTTTTGATGAACCAGTAAGAGAGTTTGTCCCATTTTTCTTTTATATCGGCAGGTATCTTTTTGGACGTAGGCATGATGATGCAAAGGTAATTAAAGAAAGGGAAATGGAGAGTTAGTTGATGGAATGAATTAGTATGGGTGTCAGGTCGAAAGACCTGACACCCAATCAAAACCTTGAAGGAGACGATTAATAATCTGCTGCAGAAGCGAAAAGCTGCCGCGAGGAATCTTAGAAGGAAGAACATTTTTTAATCTCCAGCAATGATTCAATCCATCCTTCACGCCTTTTTCCCGGAAGTATGCCTGGTATGCAAGCGTCTTTTGTATGAAAAGGAACAACACATCTGTCTGCATTGTTTATATGCCCTTCCCCGTACGGGTTTTCTTCAGCGCAAAGAGAACGAGCTGTTTCTGAAACTGGCCAATCGTTTCCCCTTGGCATCGGCCCAGGCCTTGTTCTTTTTCCATAAAAATAACAACAGCCAAAAATTGCTGCACGGCATTAAGTACCATCCAAAACCCAATAACGCCACTTGGTTTGGAAGTTTGATGGGACAAGCCTGGCAGGAATCAGGGCGTGAATGTCCGGATGTGTTGATCCCTGTGCCCTTGCATGAAAAACGAAAAAAGGAAAGAGGGTACAACCAGAGTGAGGCTTTGGCAGATGGCTTTGCTTCCATTGCTCCATCCCTCGTTTTACCTGACGCTTTATGTCGTACCATTTACCGCAGTTCTCAAACCAGCAAAGGAAAGACAGAACGCTGGGCGGCAGCGGAATCTATCTATAAGCAAAATGAAGGCATAGACCTTAAAGGCAAATCTGTTTTATTGCTAGACGATGTCATCACCACCGGGTCGACCATCGAAGCTTGCAGCCAGGCTTTGTTTGCCATGGATATTGCGGAGCTGCATGTGTATAGTTTGTCGATGGCTGTATGAGAGATGAGAAAAGTGAGATGAGAAATGAGAAATTTTTCCATCTCACTTTTCTCATTTCACATCTCTTCAAAAGTATGAAAAAGCAAAACCCTGACTTCGTTATGAAGTCAGGGTTTTGCTCTGCAATGTTATATCTACTACTAGTAGTTCGATCCAGCTTGGATCATCGCGCAACGGAAACCGATAGTTGCCGTGCTTGAATCTTCAGCTAAGTATCTTCTAGTTCCTGGAGACAACCAGTAAGCTACGTCTTTCCAAGATCCACCTTTGTATACACGAACGTGATCGTCAATCAAAGATTGGAAACCTGCTTTGTCATAACCTTTTTCTTCATCCAAGTAACCATCTCTTCTCAATGGGTTCAAGTCATCAAAGTCTTGGAAAGTCAATGGACGGTAAACATCGTAAACCCACTCGTTCACGTTACCAGCCATGTTGTACAAGCCATAGTCATTTGGAGGATATTCGTAAATGTAAGTAGTGATCATGGCACCATCGTTCAACTTACCGGCAATACCAGCATAGTCACCACGACCTCTTTTGAAGTTAGCCAAGAAAATACCCATTTGTTTTCCGTAAGGGTTACGCAACGCGTGACCATCCCAAGGATAAATTCTTTTGTGTGTTTGGTTTTCATCCAACCACTGTGTTCCGATCAAAGCCTGAGCAGCATATTCCCACTCAGCTTCTGAAGGAAGACGGTAATTAGGAAGTACCACACCAGATTCCAATGGAATACGTCCACCACCTTCAGGAATAGATACACCTGCATTTTGAGCCAATTGGTTGTTTACGACCATTGTTCTCCATGCTGCGTAATCGTTTGCCTGAATCCAGTTCACACCCACTAGAGGGAAGTAACGGAAACCTGGGTAACGGAAATAGTGATCAACGTATGGATCGTTGTAAGAAAGTTCACTTGCCCATACCGTAGTATCTGGCAAAGCGGACTCATAAAATTCCTGAGACGAATCTCTTTGGATGTAGAACAAGTATTCTAACCAGTGAATGTTAGCTACTTCTGTTTCATCCATATAGAATGAAGCCACGGTAACGGTTCTTTCGACGTTATCGCCGCTTTTTAAAATATCTTCTTCGAATGAACCTAAAACAGTTCTACCGCCCTCGATGTACACCAAGTTTGGACCTTCTGGTTGGCCAGCAAATTCAGCCACCTGAAAACCGTTTTCTTCATTGTAAGCCAAACCCGTTGTAGTACTAGAACTACCTGGATTCGTACTTGTAGGATTGCCTCCGCCGCAAGAAATTAACAAAGCAGAACCTGCGATGGCGAAAGTCAAGCCTGAAAAGATGCGAGTGATCTTGTTCATAACCTGTTTTTTGATAATAGATACTTATTGCAAAATATAGAGGCTAATTTATCCACATCCATTTTAAAATCCAAAAAATTAACGAAATATTATAAGGGTTCATTGTTTAAACCTCTTCGTCATTTCATGGATTTTAGTCTTTAGGCGTATAAACCAGCGTATTGTATGAATTGTAAAGCTACTTATTTATTATCTTTTT
The DNA here is from genome assembly GCA_029237685.1 of Cytophagaceae bacterium. Lineage (GTDB taxonomy): Bacteria > Bacteroidota > Bacteroidia > Cytophagales > Cytophagaceae > JACMQM01. The sequence goes on from JAQZBV010000075.1 coordinate 10,941, forward strand.
TTCCCTTATTAATGGCAACAGGGATACTTTTTTAATCAAAAAACCGATTTTTTCAGTTTTGGGGTGTAACCAAAAAGGGTTACGGACATTATGCGGGTAGTTTTCACTCTAAAACCCTAAAATTATGGCCGGAACGAAAGAATCCCCTCGTCAACGCATGGTCGGTATGATGTACCTGGTCCTAACTGCGCTTTTGGCACTACAAGTCAGCTCTACCATTATAGAGAAGTTCATAGCTCTAAACGAGAACATGGAACAAACGGTTGCAATCAATGCTAGTATTAATGCTGATAAATTGGAAGGCATTAAGAAATCTGTCGTAAAAAGAGGTAATAAGTCAGATGAAATCATTTTAGCCACTCAATCTTCCAAACTTCATAAAGAAACAGTTGATCTGATTGCCTACATGGAATCGTTGAAGAGAAACCTTATTGAAAAAGCGGGAGGAAGAGATGAAGAGGGCAAGCTGAAAAGTGCCAATGAAGAAACGGCCATCGAAGTGTACATGCTGGGATCTGATTTGCAAAAAGGAAAAGCCTATGAGTTGAAAGCAAGATTGAACGACTATGTAAAATCTATTAATCATGATTTTAAAACGTCATATGGTCCCATGGCAATGGATGGGAAAGACGATAAGTTATATAAAAATGATGCTGAACATAAAAACAAAGATTTTGCACAGTTGAATTTCGGGCAAACGCCATTGGCCGCAGCATTGGCTGTGATCAGTGAGATTGAGACAAAAGTAGTGGCCATGGAAAATACGGTGCTTACAGCAACAACAGAAAAATTGGGAATCAAAGATTTTAAAGTCGACAAATTAATTCCCATGGTAAGAGCCAACAGCCGCTTTGTACCAGCTGGAACTCCTTATCAGGCGGAAGTTTTTTTAGCCGCTACTTCTACAGGCTTAAATCCTCAGATGAATGTTGGCGGCCAATCGTTGACAGTAGATCAAAACGGTATTGGGAATTATAAATTTGTAGCCAGCGGAGGCGCATACGATCCGCAAGGAATGCTGAAGAAAACTTGGACGGCCTCTATCAAAATGAAAAAACCCGACGGTACGGATACATTGGTTCAAGTAAGCGAAGATTATACCGTTGTAAAACCGGTCATTGAATTTAATTCCATTGCGATGGAAAGTCTTTATAAAAACTGTGGAAATAAAATGGCCATTAAAGTCCCTGCATTAGGTGCATACTACCATCCGGATTTTGCTACCGAAGGCGGTATTCTGAAAAAGGTAGACGGCCAGGGAACAGTTACCATACAGCCACAGGCCCCAAATGTAAAAGTGAAAGTCATGAATCAAGGGCAGTTGATCGGAGAGAAAAAATTCAAAGTAAAATTGATTCCAAAACCGGAAGTGGAAATTCGTGTCAACAATCAATTGATCAATCCAATCACCGGAATATCTAAAGATGTGATTCGAACCATCTCAATAAAAATTATTCCTGATCCTGAATTTGCCGCCTCTCAGCCGGAAGATGCCTACTATGAAGTAGTAGAGTGGAACGTATGTGTAGCGAGAAACAGGAAAGTCGTAGGCAATCAGAATCCTACTAAAACGGTTTTTAATTTAGGACAGATGGTTGCTTTACTCAATACCAATGACAATATTTTAGTGGAAGTAAAAAAAGTAAGGCGAAGAAATTACCTCGGACAATGGGAAGATGTAAATGTGTCTAGCCGACCATTTACCTTCCCCGTTTTTTAAATTCTGAGGATGGGAGGTTTTGCGAATAGGCAGAATCTCCCTTTTTTATTCTTCATGAATACTCTATATTGACTAAACGTAGCGAATTATAGAGATGCAAAAATATACCTTTCCTGTTTTGTTGGTGATGATTCTGTGTGGTACAAAGGTTTCCGCTCAGGAAAAAACCAATTTATTACCCGAACGTTTTCTGTCGCAATTGATCCAAGTGCCTTCCATCAGCGGCAACGAAAAGGAAGTGGCAGGGATGATGTACGAAGAAGCCAGCAAGTATCCTTTTCATTTGAATTGGTTTAATGGTGCCGATACATCATGGAATCTCTGTGTATCGCTTTATCCGTTAGAATCCGGTAAACCTAATGTAGTATTTTTAAATCACCTGGATGTGGTCCCTCCCGGTGATTTGGAAGGCTGGACAAAACCTCCTTTTTCCGGAGCCATTGAAGAGGGAAAAGTATATGGTCGCGGATCTATTGACTGCAAAGGCCTGGCGGTGATGCAGCTCTATGCCTTGATGGCTTTTAAAGACAGCATCAAAGACGCCGACTTATCACATAATTATTCCATTCTTTTTGTATCCGGCGAAGAATCCGGAGGAGAGCGGGGAACGCATTATGTAGTCAGCAAACATTTAGAGTTGCTCAACCCGGTGGTGGTATTCGGTGAAGGCGGTTCCGGAATCAGCAATCCTTTGGAAGGCATCTTGTCTCCTGATCTCTACGGTGTTTCGCTGGCAGAAAAATCAGCCTTGTGGTTGCAACTGGAAGTGGAACAAAAGTCTTCCGGTCATGGAGCTGTTCCGCCTTCTTTGTACGCCAATAAACGATTGATCCGTTACCTGACCCGCTTGATGGATCAACCCAGACAACCGAGTTTTGATCCTTTGACATTGGCCATGTTCAGGAGCATGGGCACTTACATCGGAGGTACCAGAGGTTTTTTTGTGAAACATGTGAACTGGATGGTGGTGTGGCCTTTTGTCAAAAAGTATTTTGAAGAAGGAGAAATCTTCCATCCTTTTGTTTATAATACCTTTGTCATTACACAACTTTCCAGTGGGCAGAGTGTGAAGAATCAAATTGGTAACAAAGCGATTGCGGTGCTGGATTGCCGGTTGCTGCCAGGTGAAGAAACGGAAAAATTTATCAATAAGCTTCGACGATTATCCAATCAAAAATTAAAGATCAAAATATTAGAAGCCAGTCCTGCTTCTACACCTTCGCCTCGTACTATATATTACGACGCATTTGTCAAATCCATTCATCAGCAAAATCCCAAAGGCAGTGTGATCCCTTATTTGTTTCCGGCTAGTACAGACAATAATATCTTCCGTGTAAAAGGGATTCCGGTTTACGGTTGTATACCTGCCGTATTTACTCAAGACGAAATTTCTTCCGTACATAATGTCGACGAGCAACTACGCATCGCTTCCTTATATGAAGGAATTAATGTGTACACCAAATTGTGTTTTAATATTAATGCGATGACTAGCGCTAAATAAACGCTAGATTTTCTTCCCTTCTTTTTTACTTCTGAAAAAATTCTTGTGAATAGAAATGAAGTACATGGGATAAAAATGCAAGTAGGATTGATTAAAGATGGGGTGGGCAACACCCATTTCCACGCGCGTTGTAGAATAGAAGATCAATTGAATGGAAGGCCTCATTTCGGTATAGCTTCCGGCTTGTAAACTGCTGTAAATGTACCTGTCGGCATTTTGGTAAATGTCAAAAGAATAAGGCTGACCATCTACTGTCATGTTGGCTCTGTCGTAATTGGCACTGATGAATTCTACGTAAAGGTTCACATTCAAATTGCTGTAACTCGAATAAGCACTCGGGATAAGCCGGTAACCGAATGAGAGATTGAGGTAACGGCAATTCCCGGATTTAAATTCATAGCCCTGATTTTCATCTTTGTATTTAAAGGGAAAGAGGTATCCATTAGTCAATGAGACGGCAAAACGTTTGATCAATAAGGTAGCGATCCAGGAACCGTCTACACCGGAGTTGTCGCCTAATCGCGGTTCCGCTCCGTCGTGTGGAATAAAGGACTTGGCTGCCGCGCCCATGGCGGCCATTCGAAAATGACGTTGATGACCGTCAAGATTGAGGAACCTGTATTTTAAAGAAGCAATGACTCCTTCGATCTGATAAGGATTTTGAGGGTAGTCTTTTTGATGGTGTTTTGTGAAATAAGAACTGAGATCAGCGGGAAGTTTTTTTAAGTGATGATTGGATCCTGTTATGGATACACTGGCTGTTAGTTTTTCCGTGACACCATAAATAAGTCTTATCCCCCCAAAATTCCGAGCTCTTTGCGAAGGAAGTTCTCTGAAGTTTTCATACGCAAATCGAAGACCCACTACCCCTTTGGGTTGAGTACTGGCGGGTTCTGCATAAGGATAAAGCTCCTGCGCCATTACGGATGTCGTACAATAAACATAAAACGCTATGAAAAACAATTGCTTCACAAGGTGACGTGGTAAAGAGTTTCAAGATCCGCTTTCGTTTTGCCCTGAGAACTATTCTTTATAAAAGGAGCCCAAAAGGTATAGGCCTTTTTGCGCAGGAATTTTTTGTCTAAAAACTTTAACGTGGTTTTTCCATTCAATACTTCTTGAGCAGGTTTTAAGAATTGATAGTTGAATCCTTCATAAGAAAAAATGAATTGGTCAGAAACGGTTTGCTGATCAAAGATAAAAACAGCTTCCGTATAGCCAACGGAAAAACCGGCTTTATAAACCGCATCCACTACCTCTCGGATATTTACCTTTTGATCCGTTTTGAACAATACTTCTGCGACATTCGTATTCAGATTCAAGGTTGCTTGTTCGACAAAGGGTAAACGTTCCAGTTCCGATTGCACGGCAAAGGAGCACATAGAACAGGTTAATCCGTTAATTCCCAGGGTTGCAGATACAAATTGAGCATTTGAAACGACAGGGAAAAAGCAGAATAATCCTAAAATAAATCTAAAAAAGAATGAAACCATTAAACTATTGGTAGGAGTTATGCTCTAAACACCACAAGAATTCCTATACTTAATAAGGTAAAACGATTGATTTGCCTTTTGGAATATAGTACAGAAGGCAAAATAAGCCTAATGAATCAAACTTTTTAAGTACTCCCCAATTTAATTGAACGAAAAAAAAACAGGTTTTATGAAGAAGAAATGGATGTCTGTTCTCACCGTATTTGCGCTGGGAACGTTGCTTTTTACTGCTTGTAAACAAAAAGAAGAAGTTCCTCCAAGCAAAGGAGAACAAGCCGATGACGCAGCGGCAAGAAATGAACTGGACCGTGCGCAAGATGATATCGAAGAGGTATATAACTCGACAGAATATAACAACAGTGCAAGAGGTTCTGCTGTGAACCTGCCTTGCGGTAGCGTAACCATCAACGCTAAGAATTTTACGATCTCTTATAACGGAGTGAATTGCGGCTCTCGTGTTTTGGGGGGCTCGATTTCAGTTGAACTGGTATCCGGTACAAAATTCTCAGATCAGAACGCTAAGTTGAAAATAACATTCAATGATTATAAGGTACACTACAATTCTTCCGGAGAAGAAATTGTATACAACGGTACGACCTACACGACCAATGCTTCCGGAGGTAAACTAGCGGATCTGTTTACAGGAGCAGCAACTGTTGTTCACAAAACACGTGGTACGTTGACGCTAACTTATGATACGACCGGAACAGGCGGATCAACCTTCTCCAGAACCTGGAACTTGTTCCGTAAGAAAACTTTTGAATCTACCGGAGCGGCCACCGGTCTTTCCTTTAAATTTGAAGGCGATACAACGGTGAGTGGTTATATGCCTGGCACCTACAATACGGTAAGTGAATATGGTACAGATGTAGAAAACAGAAAATTTGTTCATGATATTACAACACCTTTTCTATGGAGCGATTGCGGATCGGACGGTAATGGTGGTACTATCTTTACTTTAAAAACAGGAAGAGTAGAACACACGGCATTCAGTACAGATGAAGCATACAAATTCCAATTTACTGCAACAGCCGGTTACCGTCAAGACGGCGTGAATAATGTCCTTGATCAGACTTGCGCATCAAACGGTTACCTGATCAATTGGTCGGCGACGGTAGTGGCAACGGATAATAAGTTTGTGAATTACTCTGTTTTCCAACAGTATTAGAAATATAAATTAAATCAATAAAAAGGTCTGCTTACCATTGTGAGCAGACCTTTTTGGTTTAACTATCCTTCTGACCCCTAAATCCCCTGAAGGGGACTTAACAGTATGGAGCGCGAGTATGGAGATTGGATACTCTATACTCGCGCTCCATACTCTGTACTGTTAAGCAGCAACTTCTTTAGCCGAATCATCTTTAAAAAACTTACGCTGGTAAATAATAATCCAAAGCACACCTATAAATATACTAGCATCCGCTACGTTGAAGACCGGCCACAACGGGTAGTAGCTACCGCCTATCAACGGGATCCAATTTGGAATAAAGCAGTTGCAGAGGTCAATGAAGAACATATCAATTACTTTTCCGTGAAACCATGGTGTGGGTGCATTATAAGGCGCTTCCAATAGCACCACCTAAAATCAAAGCGATGCTCCAAAGCAAACCGTCAGGTAATTTTTTCAAGATCAATTGGTGAAGGTACCATGCAATACCACCACAGGCGATAATCCTAAAAACAGTAAGTAATAATTTCCCATATTCCCCGGCAATACTGATTCCGAAAGCCATACCGGCGTTCGTGATGTAATTCAATTTGAACCAATCTCCGAATACTTTGATTTCATATCCTTCAAAAGGAAAGGTATAAAATACATATAATTTCACCGCTTGATCCAGCAAGATCACAAACAGGGTGGCTAAAAAATACTTGTAAATTTTCATTGAATGAGTAGTAAGTAGTAAGTAGTAAGTAGTAAGTGATAAGTTGTAAGTGTAGCATTTTTCAACGTCTGCACTTACAACTTTAATATTATTGAACTTCTATTTTGACCATTAAAGATTGTTCGTCCATTTCTACAGCGGTGGCGCCAATCACATTTTCCAGAAGTTCTAAGGTCAAGGCTTGTGTTTCTTCGCAAATGTATTCTTTGTTGCTCATCAAAGCGGAATTGATGAGTTCATCTGATTTTTGAATCGTGATTTTGATTTTATCCTGAACATCCAGACCTAAATCTTTGCGCAGGTTCTGCACACGATTGACCACATCGCGCGCGATACCTTCCTGACGAAGTTCATCCGTGAGATTGATGTCTAAGGCTACGGTCACATTTCCTTCCGAAGCGACAGACCAGCCCGGAATATCTTGTGAGCGGATTTCTACATCTTCTAAAGTGATGTTGATCGTTGTACCATCCGCCAATACCAGTTTGTAGCTGTTGTTGGTTTCTAATGCCAGTATGTCTTTTTCCTGCATCGCCTGAATGGCATTGCCCAGTTCTTTCAGTTTGGCTCCGTATTCTTTGCCTAGCTTTTTGAAATTTGGTTTGATGCTTTTTACGATGACACCGGAAGTATCTTCGATATACTCTAAGGTCTTGATATTGACTTCTGACAAGATCAAACTTTCCACTGCTTGTACACGGCGTTTCATTTGTTCATTGAGAATAGGAAGCAAGGCACGTGTAAGCGGTTGTCTCACTTTGATGTTGCTGGCTTTACGCAAGGAATGGATCAACGAAGAAATGCGTTGCGCCAGGTTCATGCGTTGTTCCAGTTCCATATCGATATGTGCCGTATTGGCAACCGGGAAGAAAGACAAGTGAACAGAAGTGTGTTTTGATCTACCGGTTACTTCGTTTAAGTCACGGAATAATTTCTCTGTATAGAACGGAGCGATTGGTGCACTCAAGTGAGCAATCGTATCCAGGCAAGTATACAAGGTTTGATAAGCCGCTTGCTTGTCTTCGTTGTATTCGCCTTTCCAGAATCTTTTTCTGTTCAATCGAACATACCAGTTGCTCAGCTCATCCATGACGAAATCCTGGATTTCACGGGCTGCACGGGTAGGCTCATATTCAGAGTAAGCCTTGTCCACATTGATGATCAAGGTATTCAAACGAGAGATGATCCAGCGATCGCTTTCTGTGCGTTGTGCCAAAGGAATTTCTTTTTCACTGAAGGTGAAGCCATCCAGGTTAGAATACAAAGCAAAGAAGGAATAGGTATTTTGCAAGGTACCTAAGAAACGGCGTTGCACTTCCGCTACACCATCGATGTTGAACTTCAGGTTATCCCAAGGTGGTGCATTGACAATCATGTACCAGCGTGTGGCATCTGGTCCGAATTTACCGATGGTTTCGAAAGGATTGATGGCATTGCCTAATCGCTTGGACATCTTGTTGCCGTTTTTATCCAGCACCAATCCGTTGGCAATGACATTTTTGAAAGCCACTTTATCAAACAGCATTACCGAGATGGCATGCAGTGTAAAGAACCAACCGCGTGTTTGATCTACTCCTTCTGCAATGAAATCGGCAGGGAAATTCTTAGCGAAAATGTCTTCGTTTTCAAAGGGGTAATGCCACTGTGCATAAGGCATGGCGCCTGAGTCAAACCAAACGTCAATGAGGTCTTTTTCACGGAACATCGGTTTGCCTGTCGCAGAAAGCAATACAATATCGTCCACATAAGGACGGTGCAAATCCTCGATGAAATCAGGATTCTTAATACCGGCTTCACGGGCTTTGTCTACTTCTTGTTCCAGCTCTGCTATAGAACCGATACAAATTTCTTCCTTTCCATCTTCTGTTCTCCAGATCGGAAGCGGAGTTCCCCAGTAACGGGAACGCGATAAGTTCCAGTCAATAAGGTTTTCCAACCAGTTACCAAAACGTCCGGTACCCGTAGACTCCGGTTTCCAGTTGATGGTTTTATTCAATTCCACCATTCTGTCTTTCACCGCGGTGGTGCGGATGAACCAGGAATCTAGCGGGTAGTAAAGAACAGGTTTATCTGTTCTCCAGCAGTGCGGGTAACTGTGTTCGTATTTTTCTACTTTGAAGGCTTTGTTTTCTTCTTTCAGTTTGATCGAAATGCGTTCGTCAACAGAAAGATACTTTTCACGCACTTGTTTTTTGCGTTCTGCTTCTAACTCTGTTTCGGTATAGTAAGCTTCCTTCACATACTCCAAAGCAAAGTCTGTCACTTCCTTCACAAAGCGACCGCGCTTATCAACCAAAGGCAATTCGTTTCCTTCATCATCTAAAACAGTGATGGCAGGAATACCGGCTTGTTTGGCAACACGCGCATCGTCTGCACCAAAGGTGGGTGCGATGTGTACGATACCGGTACCGTCTTCTGTACTCACAAAGTCACCGGCGATGACTTTGAATGCAGGAGCAGTGGGCTTCACATAAGGCATCAGTTGTTCGTATTTGATACCGACCAGTTCTTTGCCTTTTAATTCCTGAATGACTTTACCGTCGAGTTTACCGGCTTTAGGATTTTTAATGAAATGTTTCAGCAATTCATCGATCTGAGCATCGGTATGCGTTTCTTTTAGTTTGACTTTATCCGCAATGATTTCGTAAGCATAGCTATACGATTTTCCATCGATGACAGTAGGTTCGTGCGTTTCCAGTTGAATGTATTTCTCAACGAGATCTTTGGCCAAAATAACTTTTACCGGTAAATGCGTATAAGGATTCACCGTCTCCACCATCAGGTAAGTGATGTTCTCACCGACAGCCAACGCACTGTTGGAAGGAAGCGTCCAAGGTGTTGTCGTCCAGGCTAAGAAGTATACATCGTCTTCTACTGCCCATTGCCCGCCTTCCACTTTAAACTGTGCTACCGCACTCGTGTCTTTTACATCTTTGTAGCAACCGGGTTGATTCAGTTCGTGGGAACTCAATCCTGTTCCTGCTGCCGGAGAGTAGGGTTGTATGGTATAGCCTTTGTAAAGGAAATCTTTTTTGTACAGCTCTTTCAGCAAGAACCATAGCGACTCAATGTACTTGCGATCGAACGTGATGTAAGGGTCTTCCAGGTCTACCCAGTAGCCCATTTTCTCCGTTAAGTCATCCCATTCGCCTTTGAACTTCATGACCGCTTCGCGGCATTTGGCATTGTATTCTTCTACGGTAATTTTTTTACCGATGTCTTCCTTGGTGATGCCGAGTTCTTTTTCTACTTGCAGTTCAACAGGCAGACCGTGCGTATCCCAACCGCCTTTGCGTTTGACCTGAAAACCCTTCATGGTTTTGTAACGGCAGAATACATCTTTCACCGCACGCGCCATCACGTGGTGAATGCCAGGCGTTCCGTTAGCGGACGGTGGTCCTTCGTAAAAAGTAAAAGAAGGAGCGCCTTCTCTTTCCGAAATGGATTGCTGAAATATATTTTCTTTTTTCCAGTAGGCTAATACTTCTTGGCCTACGGCTGCGAGGTCAAGGCCTTTGTGTTCGGTATATTTTTTCACTTTTACAGGAGAGGATTTTCCTCTGTTCTTTTATCTAATTTACCCAAGTCGAGTTCTTCGTCGTCTTCTTCCGAATGATGCAAATGCCCTTTGTCTCTCAATTGTACAATGGAGAATAAATTTCTTTTATCGCCGGGACTAGCGGATAAGATCAATGCCGGCAGCAGAATCAGGTTGGTGAACATCGCCCAGAATAAAGTGATAGATGTCAATACACCCAAAGCAATGGTCCCTCCGAAATCGGAGAAAGAGAAAATAACAAAACCACTAAATAAGACGATCGATGTATAAATCATACTGACGCCAGATTCTTCCAGTGTCATGACAATAGCCTTTAACACGTTCTTATTCATTTTCAATTCTTGCTTGTACTTGCTCAGGAAGTGTATCGTGCTGTCAATGGAAATACCGAAAGAGATACCAAAGATCAGAGCGGTACTTGGTTTGAGCGGAATATTGAACAAGCCCATGATACCCGCGGTAATGATCATCGGAATGATATTCGGAATCATGGAGATGATGACCATTTTAAGATTGAAATAGATCATCGCCATCATGAGTGAAATCAGGATCACCGCATACAGCAAACTTTCCGATAAATCCTGGATGAGGTATTGGTTGCCTTTCAGATACAACAAAGTACTTCCGGTCAGGTGAACTTTGACAGTGCTATCACCTTCGAAAATTTCTTTGGCTTTTACACTGATGTTTCTATTCACCAATTCATTGGTTTCTGCGGTACCTAAGTCCGCAACCTTGCAACTGAAGCGCGCGGTTTTTCCTTCATCGTCTACGAAAGAGCGCAGTAAAGAGGACGTACCACTGGTATCCTTGCCCATGTATTTCGCCAGGAAGACACGATCACTGGTCGGTAAAGCATAAAAGGCAGGATCCCCGCCATAGAAAGCCTGTCTGGCACCCTTGACCATGTTTACAATGGAGATAGGCGCTGAAACATTATTGAGAGAAGAAATGTAGGTCTGGAATTCTTCCAGCTTCTTCAAATTCTTAGGATTGGAAACCGCTTTCTTTTTATTGAAGTCCACTACAATCTCTAAAGGCATGATGCCTTTGAAATGTTGTTCGAAGAAAGCAAGGTCCGTTTTTACATTGCTGCGTGAAGGCAAATCATCGACCATGTGTGAGGTGACATAGATGCGTGAGATGCCATAAAATGAAATAGCAAGAATGACTACCGTTACGACATAAATTACCGGACGGTGACGGATCACCAGAAATTCCAGGATGTGATTGACTTTTCTTAAGAAGCGCAAATCCAGGTGTTTCAACTGCTTGTCGTTCGGTGCCGGCAGAAAAGAAAAGAGAATGGGAATGACGATAATGGAAATCAGGAAGGTGGCAATGCTGAGCAAACCAGCAACCAAACCGAATTCTTTGATGATGATGATGTTCGTCGTGTACAAGACGAAGAAGCCAACCGCTGTATTGATGTTGGTCATGAAGGTCAGAAAACCGATCTTCTCGATCACACGGCTCAGCGCTTTGATTTTATTTTGGTGCCTGCGAATTTCCTGATGGTATTTATTGTACATGTAAATACAATTGGGAATACTCAATACGATAATCAATGCCGGCAGCATGGCGGTGAGCAAGGTCATCTTATAACCCAGCAATACGATTGTTCCCATGGTCCAAACTACCGTGATGCCAATTACCGCAAAGGTGAAGAGCACGGCGAATAAAGAACGGAAGAACAAAAACAAAATGACGGAAGTAACGAGAGCAGCCAGTGCCATGAAAAGACCAAATTCTGCTTTCACTTCTCTTGACATCACGGTACGCACGTAAGGCAAACCGGCATAATGTACCTTCACTCCGATCTCTTCGGCATAGTGTGTGTTCGCCTGAATGATTTTTTCAATGATGGCTTGTCTTCTTACCGAGTTCAAGTCGTCTTTATTGATGGCAATGGCCAGAATGGTAGCATTCGTATGCTGATTCATGATCAGCCCTTCGTACATCTTCTGGTCCTTGGCCAGGCTCATGATGCTGTCTACTTCTGCTTGTGTTTGCGGGAGCTTGTCGTAAAGCGGAACGAGCACAAACTTTTTATTGACCGTATCTTTCTTTAAAATCTTCAGCGTTGGTATACTGATGATCTGATTGATACCCTTGCTGGATTCAATGCTGCGGCAGATAGAATCCAGCCGTTGGAAATTCTTTAGTTCAAAAATTTTCTTATCCTGGTATCCCACAAGAAATAAATTCCCATCTTCTCCAAATTGTTTTTGAAAAGTCTTGAAATAAAGAAAATCAGGATCATCCTGTGGTACCACGGCCAGGAAATCATAGGTGATTTCTGTACGTGTAGCATGGTAGCCCATAAAGGCTGTGATGCCCGCAGTAATCAGGAGAAGGTATAACCTACTTTTAAGAATGAAGGTTGCTATATTGTGCCACATATCGAATCGTGGTTAAGGCTGTTTAAATCCCAAACAACAAATTCCAAATTCCAATCAAATCTCAAAACAACATCTGGGTAAAATGCCTGTTATATGATTTGTTATTTATTATTTGGTGCTTGTTATTTTACCCAGGACAGAGATCAATCCGTTTATTATCCAAGACGATCCTAGCTATCATAGTCAGGGGGTCAAAAATAGTGAATTTTAATGGTTTGCGAAGAAAAAAAAGGGATTTAGAAGTATTTTCTTTTTCGTTTCAGAGGGTCCTGTTTCATGAGGCGTGCCATGGCTTTGTATAGTTCAGGCAGAGCGTCATAGAAGCCTTGGGGTTGTTCGAAAAACTGTTCGATGCAGACAGCAAAAAACTCTTGTCGGTTGGTGCCGGCGTAAGAGCGTATAAAAGAAGGTTTTCCGGCACGGATGTTATCGTATTCTCTTTCGGCAATACGATTCCAGGCATCTAAGTCTGCTTCTTTTAAAAAATGGTATTCATCGCCTGGAATAGCATCTTCCAGTCTGAGCGCATGTGCAATCTCGTGCAAACCTACGTTATAACCGTCATCTGAAATGTTAAAGCCTTCCAAAAAATCGGCCCAGGAAAGCACAATCACACCTGAGCTTGTCACCTCTCCTTTGTGGTAATGCCCTGTATGTTTGGAATAGTAGGCTTTGGGAAAAATGATGATCTTATCAAAGTCTTCGAAGGTGATGAATTCAAATCCGAAACCGATTTGTGCAATCGTAGCAGCAACCAGCACTCTCATGCGGTCTGTAATCACAAGGTCCTGACGGCCCATGAACTCTTTATTTTCTGTAAGGTAGGAAACGCGTCTTTCAAACTCTAGCCGCTCAATTTGAGTGAGTGTTTTGTAGAAATCGAAATCCACCAGGATTGCTTTTTGTTCGGGTGTGAGTTTGGATTTTCTAAAAGAAGGTTGGTAGGCCAAATAAGCCAAACCGCTTACACCTGTTGCAATTAATAGCAAGGTAGCAATGTGCGGGGGCACACCCAATTGTATGGTTACTACTAGAAAACCAACGGAACCGAACAAGTACAGCTTAGCTAAACTTTCTGGGGACATTCTTATAAGATACTGAATAAAAATATAAAAGCCCGATTTATGGTCGGGCTTTTAGGGGTATTACATTAATTTTTCCAAGATTCTTTTCAGCGATACGGCCTCACCGATTTTTTCTCTTAACACTGAGATCGGCACACGCTCTTGCTCCATCGTATCGCGGTGACGGATGGTCACGGTATTGTCTTCCAATGTTTGATAATCTACCGCAATACAAAAAGGTGTACCAATAAGATCATTACGGGTATAGCGTTTGCCAATAGTATCTTTGTCTTCGTATACTACATTGAAATCAAACTTCAATGATTCATGAATCTCTTTTGCTTTTTCACTTAACCCATCTTTCTTAGTTAACGGAAGAATAGCTGCTTTCACAGGTGCCAATGAAGGATGCAGTTTTAAATACGTCCGTGTTTTTTCCTGATCCCCTTCGCCTGTTGTTTCTTCCGTAAAGGCATTGCAAAGTACCGCTAAGAAAGAACGGTCGGCACCTACAGAAGTTTCTACTACAAAGGGAATGTAGTTTTGATTGATTTCCGGATCGAAGTATTGCTGTTTCTTCTTCGATAATTCCTGATGACTTTTTAAATCAAAATCTGTTCTGGAGTGAATGCCTTCTATTTCTTTGAAACCAAAAGGGAACTCAAACTCTATGTCTACCGCGGCATTGGCGTAGTGGGCTAATTTTTCGTGGTCGTGGAATTTCAATTTTTCAGCCGGTATACCAATGGCTTGGTGCCACTTCATGCGGATGTCTTTCCAGCTGTTGTACCATTTCATTTCTTCACCGGGGCGAACAAAAAATTGCATTTCCATTTGTTCGAACTCGCGCATACGGAAGGTAAACTGTCTGGCTACGATTTCATTACGGAAAGCCTTACCGATCTGAGCGATACCAAAAGGAATCTTCATCCGGCCTGTTTTCTGTACGTTGAGGAAGTTGACGAATATACCTTGTGCTGTTTCCGGTCTCAGGTAAATCGTGCTGGCGTCTTCCGCTACCGAACCTACTTGCGTAGAGAACATTAAGTTGAACTGACGAACTTCCGTCCAGTTTGCCGTTTTAGAAACAGGGCAAACAATTTTTTCATTGATGATCAACTCCTGAACACCTTTCAAATCCTCGGCTTCCAATAAACGGGCGAGTTTCTGAACCAATGTTTTAGCTTCATCAGCCTGACCTTTAGCTTCTAACTCTGCCGCTCTTTCCTCGATCAATACATCGGCGCGGTAGCGCTTCTGTGAATCTTTGTTATCGATCATCGGATCGCTGAAGTTGTCGATGTGTCCGGATGCTTTCCAGGTTAGAGGATGCATGAAGATCGCGGCGTCAAGACCTACTATATTATCGTGAAGCTGGGTCATGGCTTTGTACCAGGCCTGCTTGATGTTGTTTTTCAGTTCTACACCATTCTGACCGTAGTCGTAAACGGCTTGCAGCCCGTCGTAGATTTCACTGGAGGGAAATACAAACCCGTATTCTTTGGCGTGGGATACCACTTTTTTGAATACGTTATTGTCTACCGGGGCTGATACTTTGTTTTCCATAGGTAATATTATTGAAGACCCTGACTCAACTTTTCAAGGTTAGTTTTGTTAAGTTTGCAAATTAAATAAGTTTAAATGGTTTCCCACAAAAAATCACATAAAACAGGAGTCCTTCTGATCAACTTAGGTACTCCGGACAGTCCTGCTACCCCTGATGTACGCAAATACCTTCGGGAATTCCTGATGGACAGACGTGTGATCGACATTCCTGTTTACAAACGCTGGCCCTTGATCAACCTGATCATTGCTCCTTTCCGTGCTCACAAATCGGCTAAAGTTTACAACAATGTGTGGATGGAGGAAGGATCGCCTTTATTGGTTTACAGTAAAAGAGCCAAAGACCTGCTGGCAAAGTCATTAGGGGAAGAATACGAGGTGGAATTGGCCATGCGTTACCAAAGCCCTTCGATTGAACGTGTGGTTAATAAATGGCAACGTGCCGGCTTGGCTAAACTGATTGTTATTCCTCTTTTCCCTCAATATGCTTCCGCTTCTACCGGTTCTGCCACGGAAGAATTATTACGCGTCATTCAGCAATGGGAAGTGATTCCTGAATTGAAGGTGGTAGAGAATTTTTGCGACGACCCTTTGTTCATCAGGGCCTTTGCAGAGTTGGGTAAGAAGTACATGCAGGAACACGCCTTTGACCATTTTGTGTTTTCTTACCACGGTTTACCGGAGCGACAAATCCTGAAGGCCAGCGTAGATAACTATTGCAAGCTGGGCGATTGTTGTTCGGTATACCATTCCAAAAACAAATACTGCTACCGTGCCCAATGCTACGAAACTACGCGTTTGCTGGTAGAGCAGTTGGGTTTAACGAAAGAACAGTATACCGTTTGTTTCCAGTCGCGCTTAGGCAAAACGCCATGGATAAAGCCTTACGCAGATGAAGTGATTCCTGATCTGGCAAAGAAGGGCAAAAAGAAAATCTTATTTTTCTCTCCTTCTTTCGTTGCCGATTGCCTGGAAACCATTGAAGAAGGCGGACAGGAATACAAAGAATTGTTCGAGCATTCCGGCGGAGAACACTGGCAGTTGGTGGAAAGTTTGAATACGTCGGAGACGTGGATTGAGTGTTTGAAGTCTTTAGTAGAGGAAGGTAGATAATACTGCCTGGCCCCTAAATCCCCTGAAGGGGACTTTACTATTTACAAAACAAAGAAGCTCATTGCATACTATATGCGATGAGCTTCTTTGTTTTGTCTCAAACTAAAGTCCCCTTCAGGGGATTTAGGGGCAAATGGATCCGTTAAGCCTGCGGCAAATAATTCTTACGCTGCAAAATCGTTTCTAAAAACCGCACTTCATGATCACCATTGAAAATACGGAACGGAAGGTAAATGAATTGTCCTTTGCCGATGATCAATAAGAAGTGGTCCTTATTTTTCTGAGCACTTTTGATCATGTCCCATTTCAGCGGACTGCCTTGTCTTTCATTGAGTTTGATCATGATCTGACGGCTGTCAATTTCATAACTTAAGCGCTCAAACATAATTTTGTTTTGTTCCAATTGAGTCACTCCAGTGAATTGGATCAACCAGAACAACACATAACCGATAGCAATCAATAAGCCTGGAAAGATAAACCATGCCCAAAGAGAAGGCCAGATAAAGGTCATGGCCATAATAGCGATTGGTAAAGCGGAATACCACCATTGTTTTTTGAGCAAGCCAAACAAGGCTGACTTCACATAGGTGTTTTTAGGTAATTGGTACTTTTTGGTTTTAATAATCATGGTCTGTAATATACTATGTAAATGTCTGATAAGTAATATAGTGGTTACTGATTGAATGAAGGAGATCGCGTGAGGGATAGAAGCGGAAAGCCCACAGCGAGGCACAAAATCAGTTCTATAGATGTAGGTATGATTCGAGCGAGGACTTGGAGCGGATAGCCCGACCCCGCCGCAGTCAGAGGAAATAAAAGAGAAGCAAACAGCGGGGACACGCCCACCATCTTTTCATTTTCTTCATCCTTTATTTTCTTCATCTTTTAAAACAATCTATTAATACGCTTTTAAACTCAAATCTAAACTCTTAGCACTATGTGTTAAGGCACCAACCGATATATAATTCACTCCGCACAAAGCCACTTCACGGATCGTTGCTTCGGTGATGCCGCCTGAAGCTTCTATTTCAGTTTGTTTTCCGATCAGTTTTACCGCTTCTTTCATCATTTCGGGTGCCATGTTGTCGAGCATGATGCGTTTGATGCCCCCTTCAAGCAAGGCTTCTTCCACTTCTTCTAAAGATCTAGTTTCTAATTCTATATCTAGAGAAAGACCGGTAGTTTTCAGGTAATTTTTAGCCGCTTTCAAGGCATTGGTCACTCCTCCGGCATAATCCACGTGATTGTCCTTGAGCAGAATCATGTCGAACAAACCGTAGCGGTGATTTACTCCTCCTCCAATCTTCACTGCCCATTTTTCCGGGAGGCGAAAGTTAGGGGTTGTTTTGCGAGTATCCAACAAGCGGGCACCTGTTCCTTCAATCAGAGCATTCAATTGACGGGTGTAGGTAGCGATACCGCTCATGCGTTGCATGCAATTCAACACCAGTCGTTCTGCCTTTAAGATGGAATGCACGGAACCTTGTACGGTAAGCACAATGTCACCTTTATGCATGCGATCACCGTCCTTCATTTTAAAATCTACCTGTAAGCTATTGTCGACTTCGGCAAAGATATAGTGTGCCAATTCTACTCCGGCTAATACGCCTTCATCCTTCACCAGTAAGCGGGCCCTATTGGTTGTTCCTGCAGCGATGGAAGAAAGAGACGTATGATCTCCTGAACCAACATCCTCTTGAAGAGCTTGTTGGATAAAAGAAGAAATATGTGAGGGGTGAAGGTAGTCGTACACGGGCACAAACATAAAAAAAAGCCCTGATTTTATTCAGGGCTTTTCGAGAGAAATTAATTCGCGTTTAAATCTAGTTCCTGCTAAAACTATTACTTTTCAAATACAATGGAATCTACCGAGTAAACACCCTTGGCCGGCTTAATGACCATGGTGACTCTGTACTTTCCGCCATTATATAGGTACTCGCCGATGACGAATTTAAAATCTTCACGGTCAAGGACCTTGTGAACATATTTAAAATCTACGGGAGGATATTTCTTCATGAAATCGCGCAATACAAATTCTGCTTGCGTTTTACTGTAGTTGCTACCGTCCTGATCGGGAAGAGTAACTTCTACCATGTCGTGAAAACCGCTTACTAATTCTTTAGAATTACCGGATTTAAGACTGTTTTTAAGTTTTTCAATCACCGCATCCGCACTCTGATTTTGAGCGAGAGCAGCAGAGAACAATCCAAAACTTAAGGCAATACTTAAAAGATACGGTTGAAGGTTTTTCACTATCTACTCGTTTTCCCGACTACAACAGCGATAACCATGCCAAATAGTCTTTTTTCACCGATAAAAAATTAATTCTCTGATAAATAGATAGTTGAAAAAACGTATTTAAAATCTCATTCAATAACAATGCCGAAAGATTATATTTGCGCTATGAATAAGAAGGTATTACTAATGATTTTGGATGGTTGGGGTATTGGAACAAACCCGGCCGTATCTGCCATTGCACAGGCAAAAACAGCATTCATTGATGGGTTGTACTCCAAGTATCCGCACAGCAAGTTAGAAGCCTCTGGTTTAGCGGTCGGTTTACCGGAAGGACAAATGGGTAACTCGGAAGTGGGACACATGAACATTGGCGCGGGTCGCGTGGTGTATCAGGATTTAGTGAAAATCAATTTGGCAGTAAAAGAAGGCACGCTGGCGAATGAAAAGGAATTGAAAGCAGCCTTTGATTATGCGAAGACAAATCATAAAAAAGTACACTTAATCGGACTGGTGTCTGACGGCGGTGTTCACTCTCATACCGAACACTTAAAGGGCTTGACCTCTATCGCCAAGCAAGCAGGCGTGGAGAATCTATTGATCCATGCTTTTACGGATGGTAGAGATACAGATCCTAAAGGCGGTTATGATTATTTAAAAGATCTTCAAGCACACTTAGATAAAACAACAGGTAAAATCGCTACGGTCATCGGACGTTACTACGCCATGGACCGCGACAACCGTTGGGAGCGTGTGAAGTTGGCCTATGACCTGATGGTGAAAGGTGTCGGAGAGAAGTCTACCGATGCCTTGGCAAGTGTAAAAGCTTCTTATGCCGCAGAGGTAACGGATGAATTTATCAAGCCGGTTGTCATTACAGATCTATTGGGCAAACCATTAGGTTTAATCGAAGAAGGCGATGTGGTGATTTGCTTCAACTTCAGAACAGACAGAGGGCGTGAGATCACGATCGCCTTGACTCAAAAAGATTTTCCTGAACAGGACATGAAAAAATTGTCGTTGTATTATGTCACCATGACCAATTACGACAATACCTTCAGCAATGTCCATGTGATTTTTGATAAAGACAATCTGAACAATACTTTAGGAGAGGTTTTAGCGAAAGCGGGTAAAAAACAAATCCGTATTGCGGAGACAGAAAAATATCCTCACGTTACCTTCTTCTTCTCCGGCGGGCGTGAGCAACCGTTTGAAGGAGAAAAAAGATTGTTGTGTCCTTCTCCAAAAGTAGCTACTTATGATTTGCAACCGGAGATGAGTGCGCAAGACATCCGTGATAAAATTATTCCTGAATTAAAAAGCAAAGAACCGGATTTCATTGTCCTTAACTTTGCAAACCCTGATATGGTGGGGCATACAGGTGTTTTCTCTGCAGCTGTAAAAGCAGTAGAGACAGTAAACGATTGTGCAGAGGCAGTAGTGACAGTGGCGCTGGAAAACGGTTATACGAGCATCATCATTGCCGATCACGGCAATGCCGACATGATGATCAACGAAGACGGCACACCGAATACCGCTCACACGACCAACTTGGTTCCATGCATTCTAGTTGATGCAGATTACAAGGGCACCATTAAAGACGGGAAATTAGGAGACTTGGCGCCTACGATTTTGAAACTGATCGGTGTGGCTCAACCTGCAGACATGGGAGGCGTTTCGTTGGTCTAACCATGGGAAAAGGAATTAACCAAGCGGTAGGTGTTTTAGGTGGTGGTCAGTTGGGTCGCATGTTGATCCAGTCTGCGATCGACTTTAACCTTGATCTTTCTGTGATGGATCCGGATGGGGATGCCCCGTGTAAAGCGTTTACCAAGCGCTTCACCACAGGTTCCTTGCAAGATGAAAAAGCGATATTGGATTGGGCCAA